>JAJFHB010000467.1 GCA_021775795.1 Hyphomicrobiales bacterium
CCAATCATGTTGACGATCTGGAAGAATACGGCTCCCATGACGATCAGTTCCGAGAGTGGCGTTTGCCACTTCACAACCGCAAAATATCCGGCACAACCGACGGCAAGAACCATGGCCAGTTCCTTGCCATAGATCATCGCCTGGCGTGACAGAGCCTGCGCGCGCAACGCCTTGCGAAGCGACAGAAGTTTTGTGCGGAACACATCGACAAACAGCCGATTGCGGTTCATCGCCCTTATGGGCTTGATATTGTTCAAGGCATCAGAGACGTGGGCGACAAGCTGCGATGTTCGGTCCGTCTGCTTGGTACCGGCGCGCCGTGAAATTCGCGTCAGACCGTTCATTGTCAGGGTCAATGTTGCACCAAGTGCCAACCCGACAAAAGCCAGCTCCCAGGAAATGAGCAAAGCGATCAAAAGGTACAGAACTGATTGAATGCAATAGGCGATGAAGTTCCCAGCAACCAGATATGTTTCGGCAATGCGGGTCGCGTCATTTGACATTGAGTTGATGGTGGCGCCCAGCTTGTTGGTCGTAAAATATGACCAACTTGCATCAAGAACATTGCGAACATACTGGTTCCGCATCAAAGCCTGGGCCTCTGTCGCCGAGTAGCAAACGTAGGTCATGGCAATGAACGTGAAGACGGTCTTGGCGATGAGCACGATCACAATCAGCGCAATAAAGTTCTCAACGGTGGGTTCGAGCCCGATTGTCGAGAAGCCCTCGGTTACCAGGCGGCCGACAAGAGTTCCCGCAGTGTCCACTTCTCCCGTCAAATGAGAAAGCGTCGGCAACAAGGTGGTAATGCCGATTGCTTCGGCAAATCCTGCAAGCACCAGACACAACAAAACCATCCAAGGGCGGGTGCCGTCGGTGTTGAAGAATATGTAGAGAATACCTTTCATGATCGGCTTCGCTCTACCACGTCGGCAAACGAAGATGAACCCTGGATTGCCCCCTGCGGTGATTTGGATTGCGGCGGCGTTGCAAAGACGTATGCTCCCATCAAACTCGAGTGTTTGATGCCGAATAGATGACACAGGCAGGGGATCACAGAATGGCGCGCGACAAGGCAAAACGACCTGCGGACAAGAAGAAGGCGAAAGCCAAGGCAAAAGAAGACGATGTCGTATTGAGGTCGCACGAGTGGTTCGGCAAAGCCGGCATGGATGGGTTTCATCACCGAAGCTGGATGAAAAACCAGGGTTTGCCGCATCACCTTTTTGACGGACGCCCGGTCATCGGCATTTGCAATACCTGGTCCGAGCTGACCCCGTGTAATGCGCATTTCAGACTTCTCGCGGAGCGGGTTAAGCGTGGCGTTTATGAAGCTGGTGGGTTTCCTCTCGAGTTTCCGGTCATGTCGCTGGGGGAGACCCTTATGCGGCCTTCGACCATGATGTTCCGCAATCTCGCATCGATGGATGTTGAAGAATCCATTCGCGCCAACCCGATTGATGGTGTGGTGTTGCTGGTCGGGTGCGACAAGACCACACCGGCTCTCGTCATGGGGGCTGCGTCGTGTGATTTGCCCACAATCGTTGTCTCCGGCGGACCGATGCTCAATGGCCGTTTCCGTGGTGAATCCATCGGCTCGGGCACCCATGTCTGGAAATTTGTTGAGGCGGTGAAGCGCGGGGATATGACCAACGCGGATTTTCAGGAAGCCGAAGCCTGTATGTCGCGTTCTCCAGGACACTGCATGACCATGGGGACGGCCTCTACCATGGCCTCCATGATGGAGGCAGTGGGGTTGGCATTGCCGTCCAATGCAGCCATTCCGGCAGCAGATTCAAGGCGCAACACTCTGGCTCATATGGCAGGCCGGCGTGCCGTCGATATGGTGCGCGAGGACTTGCGCATGTCGAAGATCCTGACGCGCCACGCCTTCGAGAATGCGGTGCGGACAAATGGTGCAATTGGGGGCTCGACAAACGCGGTCGTGCATCTCATGGCGATTGCCGGGCGTATCGGTATAAAACTCAAACTTGAAGACTGGGACGAGCTTGGCCGGGATGTGCCTTGTCTCGTCAATCTCATGCCGTCCGGGCAGTATCTTATGGAAGACTTCTACTATGCCGGCGGTTTGCCGGTTGTCTTGAAGGAACTGGGCGAAGCCGGCATTTTGCATCGGCGCGCGAAAACCGCGAACGGCCAGAGCATCTGGAAAAATGTGAAGGATGCTGTTTGCTATGAACGCGACGTCATTCACGCCTATGACACCCCTTTCAAGACGCATGGCGGTATCTGTGTGTTGCGTGGAAATCTGGCGCCGGGGGGCGCGGTGATCAAGCCTTCAGCGGCCAGCCCGGAGCTCATGCAGCATCGCGGCCGTGCCGTGGTGTTTGAAGACATCGATGATTACAAAGCCCGCATTGATAATCCGAAGCTCGATATCGATGAAAGCTGCGTGATGGTGATGAAAAACTGCGGTCCGAAGGGTTACCCCGGGTTTTCAGAAGTTGGCAACATGGCGCTTCCGGCAAAGCTTCTGAAGAAGGGGGTCACCGACATGGTGCGGGTCTCTGATGCAAGAATGTCGGGCACGGCCTATGGTACCGTCGTACTCCATACAGCACCTGAGGCGGCGGTTGGTGGTCCACTTGCACTGGTCCGGGATGGGGACATGATCGAACTCGATGTCGCCAACCGGCGTCTCCATCTCGATGTGAGTGAAGAAGTGCTGGAAGAGAGACGTGCATCCTGGACAGCGCCGGAAGTGCCTGAGCGGGGCTATTGGCGCATGTATCACGAGCACGTTATGCAGGCGGACACGGGCTGCGACTTTGATTTTCTCGTCGGCGGATCAGGTGCGCCGGTGCCGCGGGAGAGCCACTGAGCATTATGAGCTTGGCGGTTTGCTGCTCTGATCTTCGAGCAGATCTGTTGTTTTGTCTTCCAGCATGCCCGGTTCAATTTTTTCTGCCAGGCGGATTTCCAGGGACAGGCGCCTTGCAGAATCTGAGCGGGGTTTTGTGAAGCCGGCAATCAGGCTGTAAATCACGGGCGTCAAAAACAATGTGAAGATTGCGGCGATGCCCAGGCCGCCAAAGACGACCCAGCCAATGGCAGCGCGGGCTTCCGTCCCCGGACCGCTGCCGAGGATGAGCGGAAGACCTGCAAGCACGGTCGAGATGATGGTCATGGCAATCGGCCTTAACCGAATGATCGAGGCTTCGCGCGCAGCATTCAGAACATCCAGGCCGCGGTCACGCAACTGGTCGGCGAACTCAACCATCAAAATGCTGTTCTTTGCCATGATGCCGATCAGCAACAGGACTCCGATCTGACTGTAGATGTTGATGGTCAAACCGGTAAGCGAAAGAGCGAAAACGGCAGCGCAGATACCGAATGGAACAGTGAA
>JAJFHB010000468.1 GCA_021775795.1 Hyphomicrobiales bacterium
TGGTTGCAGGCTTCGAATCGGAGCTCTACCGCATCCCGTTCACCATCCAATTGCACACATATGCATATTCTTCGCTGGTGGTCCTGGGGGCCGTACTTGCATCGATCTTGGTCGTGAATCTCCGCGTGAACCGCCTCAATCTGGTAAGCGCCCTGAAAACCCGGGAGTAGACGAGAATGAAAATTACGTTGGTCCGAGTTGTCTGGTTGTTGATGGCGGTGCTGGTTGTCGGCAGCGGTATCTACGCATTTCTGCCTGTCCCTGTGCTCGTCGACACTGCTCCCGTAAGCCGAGGCGCGATGGAGGTGACGGTTTCCGAGGAAGGGAGGACACGTATCCGCGAAGTCTACCAGGTTTCGGCTCCGGTCGCGGGGAAGCTCTTGCGGTCGTCGCTCGAGGAGGGCGATTACGTAGAGCTGGGTGAGACTGTTGTTGTGACGATTCAACCAGGAGATCCGACTTTACTAGACCTGCGAACCCGGCAAGAGCTTGAAGCAACGGTCGCAGCAGCCGAAGCCGCCGTAGCATTAGCCGAGGCCCAGGTGCTGAGGGCTCAATCTGAGCTGAGGTTCGCTCAAAGTGAATTCGAAAGAGCAGAGACACTTTCTGAGAACGAGAATTTGACGGTTTCGCAAAGTGAACTTGAGCGCGCGCAGATGACTGTCGAGATGCATGCGGCGGAAGTTGCAAGCGCGCGAGCAAATCTTGAATTGAAACGACAGGAACTTGCCAGCGCCCGTGCCCGGTTGAGTGGCCCCGAAGTTGTCAGAACACTCGATGAAACGGCGGAGCAATGTTGTGTTCGTGTCTATGCACCGGTTAGCGGACAGGTTCTGGAAGTGCACACTGAGAGTGAGCAATATATTGCCGCGGGAACGCCTGTTATGGAGATTGGTGACCCCCGTGATCTGGAGATAGTCGTTGATCATTTGTAGGCAGACGCGGTGTTTGTGACCGAGGGCGCACTTGCATATTTGGATAACTGGGGCGGCTCCACAGTTATCCAGGCCCGGGTCGAGCGCATCGAGCCTGCCGGATTTACGGAAGTTTCCGCGCTGGGTATTGAAGAGCAACGGGTCAACACCGTGCTGACCCTTTCAGGGAATGCCGACAACTGGCCGGGGCTTGGCCATAACTTCCGCGTCTATGTTCGCATCATTGTGTGGGAGGCAGAGAGTGTCTTGAGAGTGCCTGTGAGTGCCATATTCAGGCACGATGCTGGCTGGGCGGTCTTTGTGAATGAAGATAATGTGGCGCGGCTCGTCCAGGTTCAACTTGGTCAGAGAAACAGTCATCATGCGGAGGTTGTGGGAGGCTTGATAGAAGGTCAGCCGGTTGTACTGCATCCATCTGATCGTATTGGTGAGGGTATCGCGCTCGAACTTCGAGAAGTGGAATAGAAGGCCGTGGAAGCAGCCCGTACCGAGAACGCCTGGCTGTTCATCGATTGCAGCCAAATTGCCGATGTAATCGCGGCATCGACTTGCCCATCATACGTTGTTGAAAATGCCTCCCTTTTGGCCTTGCGTGAGAAAACCGTGTACTGTAACACCAGACTATTACAGGCCATTCGGCGGTCCGTGTCCAAAGCGCGAGGGGTTCTGGCACATCCATGGAAGACCTGCTCAGGGACTACCTGCCAATAGTGATTTTCATAGGTATTAGCGCCGCCATCGGCCTTGCCTTGATGCTGTCGGCGTTCATCATTGCCATCCACCGGCCCGACACGGACAAAGTGTCTGCGTACGAGTGTGGCTTTGACGCGTTTGATGATGCGCGCATGCGCTTTGATATTCGATTCTATCTGGTCGCTCTGCTGTTCATTATTTTTGACCTTGAAGTGGCGTTTCTCTTTCCCTGGGCGATCTCGCTCAAGGAAGTTGGTGTTTTCGGCTTCTGGTCCATGATGGTGTTTCTCGGCATTCTGACGATCGGATTTATCTATGAATGGCGGAAGGGGGCGCTCGAATGGGATTGAGCGGCAGTGGTATGCAGCCCGGCGGCGGGGGTGAAGGCAGCGGCCTGGTGCGCCCGGACGATCCGATTTACTCTTCACTCTCAAACGAACTCGCCGACAAGGGCTTTCTGGTCACAGCATCTGACGATCTGATCAACTGGGCACGGACCGGTTCACTCATGTGGATGACGTTCGGTCTGGCCTGCTGCGCCGTCGAAATGATGCAGGCATCTATGCCGCGTTATGACGTTGAACGCTTCGGCTTCGCCCCACGGGCCAGTCCCCGGCAATCCGATGTGATGATTGTCGCCGGGACCCTGACCAACAAGATGGCACCGGCAATGCGCCGGGTCTACGATCAGATGCCCGAGCCACGCTATGTGATTTCCATGGGCTCTTGTGCCAACGGTGGCGGCTATTATCACTATTCCTATGCTGTAGTGCGCGGTTGCGACCGTGTTGTTCCCGTTGACATCTATGTGCCTGGCTGTCCGCCGACAGCAGAGGCTCTGGTGTACGGGATTTTGCAACTGCAAAAGAAAATTCGACGTACCGGTACAATCGAACGCTGATCCTTCCGCGGCAACAACAGACAAATAAGTAAGATGGACGAAACACTTACCGATCTCGCCGAGCATGTTGCTGGGGAACTTGAAACAGCTATCGTGAGCTGGAGCATTACGCGTGGCGAGCTGACATTTGTTGTTGTCACGGAGCAGATTGGTCGCACGTTGAAGTTTTTGCGCGATGATCAGGCCGCCAAGTTTTCTGCTCTGATCGATATCTGCGGTGTTGATTATCCCGAGCGGCCGGAACGGTTTGAGGTCGTCTATCATCTGCTGAGCCCGACGCAGAACTTTCGTGTACGGGTGAAAACCTGCATTGATGAGCGTGCTGTCGTGCCATCCGTTTGCGATGTATTTCCTGCCGCGAACTGGTTTGAGCGCGAAGCTTTCGATATGTACGGGATTTTGTTTTCGGACCACCCTGACCTCCGCCGACTTCTCACGGATTACGGCTTTGAGGGTTATCCATTGCGCAAGGATTTTCCACTTACGGGTTATGTGGAAGTGCGCTACGACGATGAACAGAAACGTGTGGTCTATGAGCCTGTGAAACTGGCGCAGGAGTTCCGCTCGTTTGACTTTATGAGCCCCTGGGAAGGGGCTGAGTATTTGCTGCCTGGCGATGAAAAAGCCGGCGCCGGCGAGAAGAGCTAGTGAAGGTGCATCGGGCAGATGGCTGAAGCGGAAATTCGCAACTTCAACATCAATTTTGGACCGCAGCACCCTGCAGCGCACGGGGTTTTGCGGCTGGTGCTTGAGTTGGATGGTGAGGTTGTCACAAGGGTGGATCCTCACATCGGACTGCTTCACCGCGGCACGGAAAAACTGATCGAGCACAAGACCTACTTGCAGGCTGTTCCGTATTTTGACCGCCTCGACTACGTGGCCCCGATGAACCAGGAGCACGCGTTCGCGTTAGCGGTTGAAAAGCTCCTGGATCTGGACGTACCGATTCGGGGGCAGCTCATTCGTGTGCTCTACAGTGAGATCGGACGATTGCTTTCTCACATTTTGAACGTCACGACGCAGGCGATGGACGTTGGCGCCCTGACACCGCCGTTGTGGGGTTTTGAAGAGCGCGAAAAGCTCATGGTGTTTTATGAGCGTGCCTCGGGCTCGCGTATGCATGCGGCCTATGTCCGGCCTGGCGGCGTGCATCAGGATCTGCCGCAGGCTCTGGTCGATGACATTGGTGGCTTTTGTGAGTATTTCCCGAAAGTCTGCGACGACATTGAAGGCCTGCTGACTGAGAACAGAATCTTCAAGCAGCGCAATGTTGATATCGCGACCGTATCTCTCGAAGATGCCTTTGCCTGGGGCTTTTCCGGCGTAATGGTACGTGGCTCAGGCGCGGCCTGGGACCTTCGCCGTTCGCAACCCTATGAATGTTATTCTGACCTTGAGTTTGACATCCCCATTGGCAAGAACGGCGATTGCTATGACCGCTATCTGATTCGCATGGAAGAAATGCGTCAGTCGGTACGGATCATGTTGCAGTGTGTCGAAAGGCTGTCGTCAGAATCCGGGAAGGGGCCGGTTTCCAATACGGACAATAAGGTGGTGCCGCCAAAGCGTGGAGAAATGAAACGCTCCATGGAAGCGCTGATCCATCACTTCAAGCTTTATACCGAAGGATACCACGTGCCTGAGGGCGAGGTTTACGCAGCCGTAGAGGCCCCAAAAGGCGAGTTTGGTGTTTACCTGGTATCTGATGGCTCCAATAAACCCTATCGCTGCAAGATAAGAGCCCCGGGCTTTGCCCATTTGCAGGCGATGGATTTTCTTTGCCGTGGACACATGCTGGCCGACGTCTCTGCAGTGATCGGTTCCCTTGATGTTGTGTTCGGGGAGATTGACCGATGAGTGTACGACGTCTCGACAGTGTTCAGCCGCAGTCCTTCAAACTGTCATCCGAAAATATGAAGTGGGCGCGGACGCTGGTAAAACACTACCCCAAGGACAAGAAAGCATCGGCTGTTATCCCGTTGTTGTGGCGCGCGCAGGAGCAAAATGAGGGATGGGTGACCGAACCCATGCTTCGCTACGTCGCTGATTTCCTGGATATGTCATACATCCGCGTCTACGAGGTGGCGAC
>JAJFHB010000469.1 GCA_021775795.1 Hyphomicrobiales bacterium
GCCTGGCTGAGGCCGGCTGATGCCCCGCCCATCGCCCTTGTTGAAACCGATGAGCCCGGAGATGGCCGGGTATGGCGCGTCCTGGTTCCACCCGTCGTCCTTATCGTTGCCGTCTTGGGGTCGATCCTGGGCGGCATTGCAACACCCGCCGAGGCGGCCTCGGTCGGTGCCGTCGGTGCTCTGCTTCTGGCGGGTCTCAGGCTTGATGATGGCAAGGTCAAGCGCTCGATCTATCTTGCCATGGCGGCCCTGCTCGGTCTCGTTATCCTGGTCAATCTGACCTCAATCCGCGTCCAGCGTTCTGACGCTGGCGGCGGTGACTGGCTGCTTGCAGCACTTGCCGCCGGCTTCATCGCCTTCGCGCTCTATGGCGTGGGGCGCTCGGTTCTGCGCGCAAGCAGTGCCGGCATTCTGACCGACGTCGTCACCCGTACCATGACCATTACCGCCATGATCTTCGGTACGATCATTGGCGCGAGTATCTTCTCGCTGGTATTCCGTGGACTTGGTGGCGATGAACATATCGGTGTCGTGCTGGAACAAATGCCCGGTGGTGAAACCGGTGCGTTGCTGTTCGTCATGGCGCTCATTTTCGTGCTCGGCTTTGTTCTCGATTTTGTCGAGATCAGCGTCATCATTCTCCCCATTGTGGCACCTGTGCTCATGCTCATGGGGCACGACCCGGTCTGGCTTTCGGTCCTGATCGCCATCAATCTGCAGACCAGCTTTCTGACACCGCCTTTCGGGTTTTCCCTGTTTTATCTGCGCGGTGCAGCGCCAAAAGAAATCTCGACCGGTCAGATTTATGTGGGCGTTCTGCCCTATATCGGCCTGCAGATTCTGGGCATCCTGGTGATCTGGTTCATGCCCTACATCGCAACCGCCTTTCCGCGTTTCCTGTTTGGATAAAGGGCGATTGGCCACTTCCCTACGCCAAGCCGTCCTTGGTGTCTCCGCCCACACTTCAGGGGTGCGGCCATCGGTGTGCCGCATCGACGGTATCGAAGAGGCGTCGGTTTGATGTGCGGGTGACAAATCTGGAAGAGGCGTAATCCTGGTATTCGACGGTGGCGCCAATGTCTCGCCTCGCTTCAGCACTGAGCGGGAGTCCGCTTTGTTTTGCAGCGTCACTATCTTTGGGTGAATGCCGCCGGGCGGTCGCAGGTTCCACCGCTCGGAACATTCCGCGAATGACTTCCCAAATGCTTTGAAATCCTCTCGTTTGTTCGATGTAGGCCATGATCTTTCCTCTGTGTGGTGTTGCGATGAGAGGAACATAGGCACTTCGCGTGCAGAGGATAATAATGTAAAATAAGGAAATATAATCCCGCAAAAGGGGATAATTAGTTTGAACATTCAACTCGCCATGTCGGTCTTTGTGGAAGTGGCAAAGGCCGGTAGCTTCTCCACAGCCGCACGCCGGCTTGGGATCTCGACCACAGCGGTGAGCCGGCATGTGGCTGATCTTGAGCAAATGCTGGAGGTGACACTGCTGCGCCGGACCACGCGGAGCGTCAGTCCGACGGAGGCAGGCGCGCGTTATCTGCCGCAGGCCGCTGCTGCCCTCGACGAGATTGAGCGCATAAACACGGAAATTGCAGATAGTGATCAGGTGCCGCGGGGCACATTGAGGGTTACCGCACCGCCCGCCCTTGGGCATGCCTCAATTGCCTCGCTGGCCGTCGACTTTGTGGAGGCCTATCCGCAGGTCAATCTGGAGCTTGAGCTCACCGAGCGTGTCGTGGACCTGGTGGCAGAAGGGTTCGACGTGGCCATTAGATCCGGCCCGCTGCCCAGTTCATCGCTGATCTCTCATCGCATCATCGAAACGCGGTACCAGTTGTTCGCCAGTCCCGACTACCTGCAGCGCCGCGGCACACCGCAATCCCCCGGGGACGTTGTCAAACACGATTGTATTCACTGGCAGGGTCCCGCCAGCAACAGGGAATGGACGTTTACCCGCAAAGGCAAGACCATCGCCGTTCCGATACGGTGCCGGCTTCTCCTAACCGATGTGGCAGCGCAACGGAAAGCCGCAATCCGGAGCCTCGGGTTGACATCTCTTCCCGTTGTGAGCGTCGCTGATGACGTAAAGGCCGGGCGCCTGGTTGCGGTGCTCCCCAAATTTGAGATGTATCACACAGCGCTCAGCCTCGTGCGCCCGCCGACGCCGTTTGTTCCAGTGAAGCTGCGCGTTTTCATAGACTTCATTACGGCCGCGCTGCGCCGCAGTTCCGGTGCAGAATTGTGGAGGCCGGCGGATCTGTAGGGGCTTCAGGCTTGGCCACGCATAAGTCCAGTCGGAATCGCGTCAAGCCGCAGCCTTCTGCCGGCAATAGCACGATGCCTTGATCTCGACTTCCGCACGGGCTGTTGCCTTGTCGAGTTGCAGTTTAACCTGCCGGACCTCTGCTGTTTCACCGCGATGAACAAGGCATTCGTGCAGACCATGAAGGCTCCATACATTGCCCGGATGCTGGCAGGCCCGGCTCAGCGTTGCATCCAGACCAAGATCGGCCCTGTAGACGGATTCGGCCTCCTCATATTGACCCTGCTCGAGCAGCAGGGCTCCCAGCGCATGGCGCGTTGGCTGCATCCATCCCCACGGCTCGTCATAGGGGAGGTTGTCGTCGATCTCGACGGACTTTCTCAGATGCTCAAAGGCGGTCTCGTGATTGCCCTTGTGATACTCAAGCTCTCCCAGCAGCATCTGTTCCGCAACTTTCAGAATATCCCGGCAGCTGTTGTTGAACAGCATGCGTGTATCTGGGACATTTTCGACGGCCGCATAAAACTGATCGCGCTCAGCCTCTGCTTCCTGCAGTTTGCCGGTATTGGCGAGAGCAACAGTGCGGGCATACCGCATCATGGCGGTCGTCACGCTATAGAGCTCCGCATCGCTTGGAAGCTCCTGAGCCAGAATGTCATTCCAGCGTCCGAAACGAATGAGAACATGCTGCTTCATGGGCA
>JAJFHB010000470.1 GCA_021775795.1 Hyphomicrobiales bacterium
GAATGGGTGATGTAGACAAAGGTCTTTTTGGCCCGGCGGTGCAGGTCCTTGAATTCGACCTCGAGAAGCTTCCGCAGCCTGAAATCCATGGCGGACAGAGGTTCATCGAAAAACAGAATGTCCGGATCAGAGGCGAGTGCCCGGGCCAGAGCCACGCGTTGACGCTCACCGCCGGAGCATTGTGTGATTGGCTTGTTGATGAAACTTTCGGGCAGATGCACAAGATTCATCATCTCGATGCAGCGCTCTCGCCGTGCCGGTTTGGCAACGCCTCTCATCTTCTGGGAGAACTCGATATTGTCGCCCACTGTCTTGTGATTGAAGAGAGCCAGCGACTGAAAAACCATCGAGGTTGGCCGCATATTTGCGGGCACTTCATTCATCACTTCATCTCGAATGTAGACATTCCCGGCCGTGGGCCTTTCAAGCCCGGCGAGAATGCGCAGCATTGTCGACTTTCCGCTTCCCGACGGACCGACGATGGTGAAGAACTCACCGTCGATAATGTCGAGTGAAACATCGTTGATAGCGGTGAAGCTACCGAACTCCTTTTTCAGATTTTCAATGCGGAGTATCGTCTTGCGACCTTCAGCGTCTTTAGCTGTCATTCCCTAGTCCACTCACCCCAAAATTATCCCCAACCCTTGCGGGTCCGCTCAACTCTATTGTTACCCGATTCAGAAATTGATCAAGCAGTTCTGTGCGCAACGCAAATCTGAAGTTGGATAAAGTCGGGCCGCATGACTGCAAAACTTGCGAAGTGTGTCACGCGGCCCGGATAGGCGTATGGGAGGCGCGCCCTTCAAGGCGCGCCTCTTTCAGTTTCTAGCTTTTGTCGCGCAACGCTGACGTATAGATGTCGTAGAGCCTGTCATAGTCAGGAACAACATCATACTCGACAGAGTTCTCGATGCGATAATCGAACTCATCCCACTGGAATGCATTCAGTTCGTCGGTCGAGAATTTTGCGAGAACGTCTGGCTGAGACAGCTGGCCGATTGGCAGCATGAAACCGCCGGCTGTGCCCACGTAGTAACAGATGTCCGGCTGCAGAATGAACTCAAGCCAGTCGAAGGCACCCGGGTGGAAGTCCGGGTTGTTGACTGCTGAAGAGAGTTCGATCCAGTTGATGCCACCCTTGCCATCTGCCGGGCCGCTGTTGGGGCAAACATGGTACAGCTGGTTTTCACCTTCCATACGTGCAGCAGAAACAGAGTAGGTGCCGCCTGAGAAGTAGGCGTCAATTTCACCGTTGAGAATGGCAAGATTCAAGGCATTAAAGTCATCCGAGATGAGCTTTGCACCATTGATCCAGGCGCGCGCAGTTGCCTCGAATTGGGCGACTTGTTCATCGGTTTTGTCTTTGAACGGATGAATGCCTGCACCCATGCACATGTGCATGATGTTCCAGTTGTCATAGGCCAGGATGCCGTACTTGTTGTTCATCGCAGGATCATGGAAAAGATCCCAACCCTGGTCTTTGCCCATTTCCGCCGAGATCTTGTCGGTGTTCACGACAAAGTCGAAGGTGTCAACGCGCTGACAGACGCCAAGAAGATGCTCTTCATCTGCGCTCATGGCCCATTTGTACGGGGGCTTGAACATCGGCAGCATAGCTTCGAAGTACGGGTCGAAACGCTCACGCGGCAGTTCAACAATCAACCCTTCAGGCCACATGATTTCGCGGGCCCAGGGGTTATTCAGATTGATGACGTCCCAGATGTTCGTCTGACCGGCGCGCAGTTTATTGACTGAGTCCGGATCTGAAGTATGGAGTTCATACTTCACAGCTGTGTCGTGGCGTTCGGTAAAAGTGTCCAGGACGCGGGTATCGACGTAACCATCCCAGGTAAGCATTGCCAGCTCACGGTCGGCTGCCTGACCCATGGTTGGCATCATTGATGCCATGCCTGCTGCTGCTGCCGTCGTTCCGATGCCCTTCAGCGCATCCCGCCGGGTCATAGGTGCCGACCTCAGTGGGTTCGAACGCGCCATTTGTTTGACGAGACGCTCATAATCCATATTTTCCTCCGTCTGTTTTTAATTTTGCCGTCTTGTTATTTCAATCTTTTGCAAGGTACCAGTCAAGCAGGGTACGGCTACATATGACCACCAGCTTGACAGTTGACCCGCAACACTTGACACACAATGCTTATGGCTCCTCATCTATCTTCGGGACCACAATGGGTCAAAGATTAGACCATTAGGCGAGGTTTGCCAAACATAACCTGCTACCTTGCTGATGTTGCCCAATCTCAACTAGTTGAATTTCATAACAATTCTAAACCTGTGAGTGCATCGAACAGAACGTCCGCCCATTTGTGGGCGCCGCTCTCGTCGGCAATCAAATCCTGGCGCACTTCGATAAGAACGTGCCGCAGGCCACGCTCGAGACCATGAGCGACAACGGTGTAGTCAGACTCATCAACCGCATAGGGTTCGTTGTCTCCCACAGCGAAACCGCCGATTTCTTCCAGTTTGCCTATCAGCGGCCGTGAGACGCGCTCGTCTGGACTGTGGGCAATGCCGATGGGCCAGGGGCGTTGAATGTTGTTCATCACCGGCGCGCAGCTGTGAACCGCCAGGATCAGCGGTTCAATTCCCCGGGAGGCAAATTCAGTCAGCTTGTTCGCAATGGCAAAATGATACGGCAGAAAAATTTTCTCTATGCGCTCGCCAGCCTGTTCCTTTGTCAATGTCTTGTTGGCCGGAATATGCGTCCCATCACTGACTTCAGGGATGAGGGCTGGATCGGACAGGGGCCGGTTGCAGTCGAGCACAAGTCTTGAATAGGCGGAAAAGATACCGGGCGCATCAGCACGTTGCGCGATGCGCTCTGCCATATGAAGCGCCCCGATATCCCAGCCGATGTGGCTCTGCATTGCGTCATCACTGATACCGAGACTGCCCAGCCACGACGGCACGGCATTGCTTGCGTGGTCGCAAAGAACCAGCACCGGGGTCTGGCCTTGCTCATTGAATCTCGTAAAGGGGGCAGGGTCGCTTTGCATTGAGTTGTTCCTTGGGTGGATGCGCTGCCAAGGAGAAACAGGCGGGCCCTCTCCTTGCGGGCGCGCAGGTTAGTAACTTTGACCCTGGTGATCAATTCCCAGTATTGGTCCCTGTATCGGTTGCGCGCCAATCGAGAAGTGGATATCGAGCGGTTATGGATTTTGGCTCTGGACGATCGAGAGTTTTTTTTACACCCTAAGGTGCCGGCTGTTCGGCACAGTGAAGCTAAGTTTGTGAGGCAGCAGAGTGCCTTTGAGAGGGAACCTGACATGAGTTCACGCATCAGCAACCGGTCAATGATCGATCACCACTGCCATGCGGTTGTGGCGCGCGATCTAACACCCGATGAGTTCGAAGGCATGATCAGCGAGAGCTTCGCGCCAGCTCCCTTGGGAACCAGCCATTGGGACAAACCGGTGGGACTTGCGATCAGACGCTGGTGCGCTCCGGTGCTGGATCTGCCGAAATTTGCTTCCAGCGATGATTATGTGGCGCGGCGTTTGGAGCTTGGCGCTAGTGAAGTGAACAGCCGCTTTTTGAAACAATCGGGCATTACGTCCTACGTTGTGGACACAGGCAACCGGCCTGGAATTCTATGCAGTTATGAGGAACTGGGTGCTGTCGCGGATATGCCCGCCTTCGAAGTCGTGCGCATGGAATCGATTGCCGAGGAAGTCATGCGTCAGGGGTGTGATGCGAAGGCCTATGCGAATACATTTGAGGCAGCAGTCGAAGCGGCGCTGCATGAACGGGTCGTGGGCCTGAAGACAATCGTTGCCTATCGCTCGACACTGAAGATTGATCAAACGGCACCCAGCCGAGCCGATATTGAAGCCGCCGCCTCCAGATGGCTGAAAGAAATTGAAGAAACCGGCAATGTGCGCATTGGGGATGAGGTTCTCGAAAGGCATATATTGTGGTTTGGCGCAGACCTCGCACGCGACAAGGGGCTTCCCATTCAATTCCACATCGGTCTTGGGGATGCGGATGTTGAATTGAACGCCTGCGATCCCTCACACCTGACCGGGTACTTCCGGGCAGTGGAACCCTGGGGCGTGCCCATGACGCTTCTGCACTGCTATCCGTTTCACCGGGAAGCGGGAATGATTGCGGAGAATTTTCCCAACATCTACTTTGATGTCGGCTTCGTGCAGAACTGGGCAGGGCCAAGCTACCGCAACATGATGTCAGAGGCGCTCGAGATGGCGCCCTTCACAAAGCAGCTGTTCTCAACCGATGCCTTTGGCTTGTCGGAGCTTTTCTATCTTGGCACAAAGCGTTTTCGCGACAGCCTGGACAGCGTTCTGGATCATTGGATAGATCTGGATGAATGCACGCCCGAATATGCAGAGCAGATCAAGACCTGGATCAGCGGTGAAAATGCTGAACGCATCTACCGTCTCGACGCTGTTGCCAATTAGGTTTTCGTGAACATGCGCACTTTTCTGGTTGTTACAGCGGACCCCTATGCACCCGCCGGGATCCTGGGCACGTCGATCCTCGAGGCTGGTGATTATTACGACACGATCATGCCGACAGAGGAGCATACGTCCTGGGCACAGTTTGACTATCCGGGCATTCCCACAGAGCCCGGCCGTTACGCAGGTCTGGCGATCATGGGCGGCGCCATGAGCGCCAACGATGTGGAAGAACACCCCTATCTACTCGAACTGGAAGCGCTGGCGCGGCGGTTTGATGAAGCCGGCCGGCCGGTGCTCGGCGTTTGTCTGGGCGCGCAGGTTGTGGCGCGGGCCTGGGGCGGTGAAGTCTTCCACATGGGCGAGCTTGAAACCGGCTTCGTTGATGTGAGTTTGACCGCTGACGGCGAGGCGGATCGCGTCTTTACCGGCATGGATCAGACCTTTGCGGCTTTCCAGAACCACTATGAAGCGATCCGCAATGTGCCGGGATTGACGAACCTGGCAACGGGTGGCGCCTGCGATATCCAGGCGTTCCGCATTGGCGAGCGGGTCTATGGCACGCAATTTCACTGCGAGGTGACACTGGACATTGCGCGCGGCTGGTATCGTGTCTCCGGTAAAACCCTTTACCGGGACGCGCCCAACATGGCCCACGATTTTGATCCGGGGTTCCAGAGCCATTTCAAACAGCACAATCAGGTCAGCAGGCATATCGCGGAACAGTGGATCAGGCTTGCACCAGACGTCTGAAACGGCAGGCAGGCTGTCAAGTTGAGGTGATGGCATGTCAATACGCGGGCCTAATATCGCGTTAGTCTTGAACCCAAGCCGACAAAATCCATTCGGATTGAAACTCAGGGAAGGATGCAGACATGTTCAC
>JAJFHB010000048.1 GCA_021775795.1 Hyphomicrobiales bacterium
CAACGGCAATGGCCGGCATGATGAGGTGATGAAGCTGATCAAGAATGTCACCTCTATCGCCCAGACCAATGGCGGGGAGCCATCGCAGATGCACCGCGAACAGTATCATGCCGTAAATGGCAATGATCAGCGACGGCACGGCGATCACGCTCACCGAGAGGATGCCGACAAGCCGGTCGGCAAACGAGTTGCGATAAATTGCAGAAAAGCAGCCCAGCGGAATTCCGAGACCGGCGGCAAGCAAGACCGATGCAAGAATCAGATTGAGGGTATGGGGAAGCTGCTCGAGAACCTCGTCGGCTACGAGCCGCCTGGTCTTGATGTCGACGCCAAGATCGCCCTGAAACACGCCGATGAGGAAATTGAACACCTGCACCGGCATCGCCTGGTCGAGCCCCAGACGGGCTTCAAGTGCGGCGACCATTTCCGGCGTGGCGCGCGGGCCCAGCATTACCGTGATCGGGTCGCCGGGAGCTGCCTGTACCAGGATATAGATCGTCGAGATTGCGAGAACGATGATCACGAAACCAATCGCGATCCGCCTCAGACAGAACCTCAACATTCTTTGGTTTCCATGTTGCCAGTGGAACGCGGACCCCGGAGAGCGGCCCAGTGGAACTGAGCTGTTCTCCGGGAGTTAGATGTTAAGGCCCTACTTCTTTGTGAAGGCGTAGAACATAGGCCGGCCGTCCGGCAGCATGCCCGGAACGATATCGCTGCTGTACATGATCACGCCGGGCGCATTGTCAACAAACAGGAATGTTCCTGATTGCTCCATGAGGTCCTGCATCTCGATGTACATGGCGCCGCGTTCAGTGTCATCAGCGACTTCCCATGCTGCGTTCATGAGCTCCGTGTAGCGCGGATCATCAAAGCCTTCCCAGTTCCAGCCTTCGAATTCAGCTTCCGTGAAATACTGCAGGCCGTACATGGCTTCCGGGTTTCCAAACCAGCCCTTGAGCGTCAACTGGCGGTCTGCGGTCTTGACTGCCGTCACATCCCAGAAGGTCGCCTCGTCCATGGCGTTGAGCTCAATGTTGAGCCCAATTTCGGCCAGGTTAGCCTGGATGACCTGGGCCTGGGTCGAGCGGCTGCCAAAGTTGGCATAGCTGAGTTCGATGGTTGCCCCTTCAGCACCAGCTTCCGCAATCAGCGCACGGGCAGCATCAGGATCATAGTTGATCATGCTTGCCGGCCTGTAGCCGACCATTCCGGGCGCGGCAAAGCCTGTCGCGCGCTGAACGCCCATGCCTTCGAAGGAGGCGTCAAGAAGCGTATCGAGATCCACACCCATCTGGATTGCCTGGCGGACTTTCTCGTCGGCAAGACTTGGATGCTGTGCATTGATGCCCAGCCAGGTAAAATCGACTGAGCTCAGAACCTGAACTTCCGCAATGTCGCCATGTTGGGCACGAAGGTGTTCCGGACCGGTTGCGGTTGATGTGAGGAAATCCAGCTCACCAGCGGCAAAGGCCACCTCTGCTGCGAAAGCATCTGCAATGGGGATCAGGATAACTTCATCATAGTAAGGCGCAGGCCCATACCAGTTAGGGTCGGCCCTCAGCACCATGCGTTCGCCGGGAAGAAATTCGTCGAACGTGTAGGCGCCCATCGTGGCCTTAGCCTGGATCGGGATCGTGCCATCGTTTTCCATCGCCTCTTTTTTGGAGATGATGGTGCCGCCGTACCAGCCAAGTGTCGATTGCCACATGGGCACTGCTGCGTATTTCAGATGAATGATACCACTGTGGGTGCCGGTCACTTCAACGCTTTCGAGAGCATCAAACTCACCCGCAATATAGGAACCGACATCTTCGTCCAGGTGACGTTCGAACGAATATTTGACGTCCTCTGCCGTCAATTCGCCGTAGCCGTTCGCCCATTGCAGACCCTGTTTGAGGGTGAAAACAATGTTCGTCGGGTCAGAGAAATCGACGGATTCGGCAACATCCAACTCGAGTTTCCATTCATTGCCGGGTGCCGGCGTCGCCAGGCGCGGCAGAATGTTGAACATCAGGTAGCCATCAACCGATGTTCCCCAATATGCGGGGTCGATGCTGGCCGGGTCGCTCGGCACATAGACGCGAAGTGTTTCGGCACTTGCCGGTGTGGCGAGAGTGCCCAGAGCAATAAAAGCGCTGGTCAGGGCACAGGCGGCACCGTTCAAGGCGGATCGCATGAATCTGGATAGATTGGTTTTCATCTGAATGTTGTCTCCACTAGACACTTTTGGTCTCTCCCGGTCAGCCGGCGATGCGGCAACCTGGAAAACATTTTGAGCTTTGCTGCTTTTTAGTCTTGTGCCGGATTGTCCGTCTTCGGACCTGCGGGCACAACTGGAATCGAATGATGCCTCTGATGCTAGTTTACCCTATAATAGCTTCAACTAGCGTCAAAATCTGCTCGCCCTTTGTCGTCAATTGGGATTACTGTTGTCTAACACGGCGCAAACTCGACCATGGGTTGGACAAGGCTATGGCACTGGAACATCTGGCTCAGAACCTGAAACTGCTGTGCAGTTACGGTCGATCCGTCTCGGACATTTGCCGGCGCCTCAAGATAAACCGCCAGCAATTCAACCGTTATCTGGCCGGAAAATCAAAGCCATCTCTGCACACTGTACGGCGCATCTGCGATTTCTTCGGCATTGAAGACCACGAAATTTTTCTGGACCACAGCGACTTTCTGGAACTCATTCGACTGCGCCCGCCTCGCCTGGACCGCTCGCACAATCCACTGCACGGGTTCTTTGAGCGGCTCTGCCAAGCCCCTGAACAGGACCTGAAGGACCGGGAAAAATATCTTGGATATTATTTCTACTATTTTCAGCCCGACCGTCTCAGCGGTGTAATTTATCGAAACCTGATCAGTCTGTATCAGGAAGGCGATGTCATCTTGAGCAAACAGATAGAACGCTACCCGAAGAGTGAGTTCAGCCTGCCGAGCGTCATGAAACACGAAGGTGTTGTTTATGCGGTGTCGGACCGCCTGGTGATAACCGAGCGTGAAGAGGAATCGGGCTCGTCAATCTGGCATTCGATCTTCTATGCAACAGACTACAAACGCGCCACATTCCTTTCGGGCATTTCGCTGGGCATCAGCCCGGAAAGCGCACATGAAATTGTCTGTGCCCGGTCGCTGCTTGAGTTCCTCGGCCGGGACATCGACGTCAGAGACGCGCTTGCACAGTGCGGTGCGCATAATTGCGACGCCCCGGAAATCAGCGATTATGTCCAGTATTGCGTCTCCAACGACGTTCCCGATAGTGCCGCGGCGATGATGCCAAGGTATTGACCCGAACGATGAACAATTCAATTCCCCGAATTATCCATCAGACCTGGAAGACAGAAGAACTTCCCCCTGACTATTTGCTCTACCGCGAAAGCGTAAGGACCCATAACCCTGACTGGGACCATTGGCTTTGGACCGACACTGACAACCGCCGGCTCATTGACCAGCACTATCCCTGGTTCCTCGAAACTTACGATGGCTACAAACATTCAATCGAGCGCGCGGACGCTGTCCGGTACTTCATCCTGCTGCATTATGGAGGTGTCTATATCGACCTCGACATGGAGTGCCTTCAGCCTATTGAGCCGCTGTTTGAAAAGGAGGATGTGCATTTTACGTTACTTGCCTCGCCCACCATCCATGACACGGTCATTTCCAATGCGCTGATGGCAGCATCCAGGGAGCATGCCTTTTTCGCCTTTCTGACAAAGCGACTACCGCACGTGGTCAAGAGCGACATCACGTTTGCCGATGTTTTCAACAACACCGGTCCGGATATGCTGACCCGGCATATTCGTCTGTTTGAAAATGTCATGCCCATCGGTGTCGTTGGACTGGACAAGGTCTGTGACCGAGGCATTCTTGATCAGGTGCCGGCTCTCAGTGGAATGAGCATTGATGAGATTCGAACTGGAAAACATCTTTTCTTTATTCACCATCACACCAACATCTGGAATGTTCAGCATCCGCCCCCTCCGGCCACCATCGACGGTTTCGTTGTGCTTGAAAATCAAGACATATTCGGCTTCGACATCGACTATGTGGAGTACGGGCCCGGTGAGTATGGCGTGATTGCAGATACTGCCGCTGCAAATCCAGACGCCGTCGCCTTCAACTACAATGGCTACATCAAGGGCGGCGGCGGTAAGCTTGAGCGTTGCTCAGCCGACAGCGGCTGGATCAAACCGGGCATTACCCCGTGGGTCTGTGTCAAGCAGGGTGCGATCAAACACCTTACCCAGGCAAACTCAGTTCCAGGAGATCGCCAGGTGTGATAACGCGCTGTGCAAGCAGGCGTTCTATGACGACGTGCGGCGCAACCTTCAACCGCGTGTGGTTGATGATCTGGCGGCCACGCTCTGGCATCCCTTCCGCCAGCACCCCTTCGCCCAATACCGGCGAATCGTATCGCTTTGAGAGCAGACTGAAGATCGACTGATCATGTCTGTGGGCACTGAAGCCTTCGTAATTTGGCAGGCCGCAGACATTTGGCTGGTCTGTCAGGATCCTTTCGTCCTCCGCATAGGCCAGATACCGGGCAACGAACTCTTGAGACCATGCCGATTTGCGCAGCATGAAACAGCTGGCGAAACGATGCGGCGAACCGGCAACTTCTTCTTTGTCCATGTCGATCAGGACAAACGCGTCACGCTTGGTGAACTGTGCCTCAGTAAACGCCTGACCGGCGATCAGCAGGTCGGCATGATGCCGATCAAGCCTCTCCACCATCGGGTCGATTGGGTTGACGAAGTGCATGGCGGCGTCTGCGTAGAAAAGAACATCCCCCTCGTCCAGTTCTGCAAGGGTTTTTGCCACCAGATAAGGTTTCCAAAGCCAATAGCCGGCACCACGTGTTGCTGAAAGGGGTTTTGCGTTACGGCGCCTAAAATCGGCATCGATATCCGCCGGCCCATAAAGATGGCAGACGTCAAATCCGAACAACCTGCCAGTGAGGGCATTGATCGACTGGTAGGCCGCAAAGGGTTCATCGGCGTATGTAACCAGAACGCTTTTCACGTCCGCTCGCCCGGTTCGTACAGGCGGCCGCCGCAGCGGCAGGATCGGTCACAACCGTGAGCGAGTTTCACCGCCAGGCGCTTCTGCGGATCAATTTCTGCAAGATCGAGCAGATCCTTGAACCGCTGCGAGTAACCGTCACGCTTCCAGCTCAAATGTCTCTCATAGGCTTCATCATCCCCATCCAGAACCTTCAGGTAATCGGCAAGCTCGCGAGGCGAGGAAAAATCTGAGGCGTTGATGAAGGCCTCATCCGCCGGCATGAACTCACCTACATTGGGAGCGCCGAGGTAGACCGGCACCACGCCACTTGCAAGCGCGTGGTAAACCCTTTCGGTGACGTAGTCCTCTGTGACGGAGTTTTCAAAGGCCAGGTAGAATTTGTAACGCGGCAACACCGACAGGACGCTGCCCCAGGCACCAGTAGTCCAGCCTCCGCTTACAAAGCCTTCGATATCCGCATTGTGTAAGCACTTGCCGGGGCTGTCGACACGCATATGGCACATGAGTTTGGAAGCGAGATCATCTCGATGGGCAACCGGGTTCGAGGCGATGTACACCGCAAGGGCACCGTCAGATGGCCCGGATCGTTCCGGCACGGGATCCATAAACGTCCCGTACTCCCGCCAGTTGGGATAAATGCAGGGCACATCGGAATCGAGCCGATACGTCATGTGAACATCGAACAAGCGCATCGCCTGTTTGTCCCGGAGCAAAGGATAATTGACGTCGCTTTCCATGCTCATGAGGACCCAGGGCTGACGCTTTGAGGGCGGCAGATCGACAATTGAGGGCCCATGCAGCCAGACAGCATCTGCCTCGTGCAAGCGGCTGCGGTCCGATGTGAAGGTGAGCTCAATGTCCGGACCGTTGGCATTTTCCACACGTTTGCCGTCAAGGTATTCAGCGCCAAAAAAATGTTTCGTCCAGGCCAGAACCAGAAGTTTCGTCGATTTCAAATCCTTTGGAATCTGCTGCACTGCGCCGGCTTTCATGATTCGATATCAAAGCTCATGAGACCGGCCAGATGTCGGCACACACGGTCCGCGTTGAAGCGCGTGTGAAGTTGCGGTGGAAGGTCAAGTGCAATTTTGTGTGCAGAGTTCTGATTCTCATAGACCGTGCGCATCAACTCACCGGCATGGCGCTCATCTGCTGCGGCCCAAAGCGCGTCCCCGGACGACTGAAAATGCCCGTCCTGTTTCTCTTCCGAAACTCTCACCATGTCGTGGTGAACCAGAAACGGGTAATCCGCGCCCAAATAATCCAGATGGCCTCCCCACCCCGTGATGATGACAGGGTTGCCGAACAACGCCGCATCGAAGGACGTAAGACCCCACCCCTCACTGTGTGTCAAACTGACGAAACAATCGCCACGGCTATGCAGCCGATCAATATCGAGGGCCGGGAGGAATTTCGCGATCAAATGAATTTTGGCAGGATTTGCATACTCCGAAATTATGTTGGCGAGTGACCACCAGGTGGTGAGCTCGTGAGGCCGCATGGGGGAGTGTTGGTTCTTCTCCGAAGCAAAGTGGGAGATGCTGTTCACCGCGTCGGTCTTGACGATTAAAGCCACCTTGTCATTGCCATCAAACGCCTCCAGATAGGCACGGATCGTCCTTTCCAGAGCCTTGCGCGTCGTCCAGGTTCCGATGGTGTAGAAGACGTAATCATCTTCAGCAACATCGCCCCAGGTAGCGCCGCCGAGAACGGGCTCAACGGCGCGGGCAATATGTGGCACGACTTCGACGGCGGCCGTCACACCGGCTGACAGGAGGCTCTGGCGGTTAAAGGCTGACGGCACAAACACACACTCATATAGGTTTAATGCCGGCAGCCAGGTTGCTGGTATTTGTTCCAGCTCCCATGTGACGTAGGTGAATGGCCGCAGATCGGGTTCGGCGTGGCGCCAGTAGAGCTGGGCATCAGGTGGTGGCAGGTCCACCAGTATTGTGTCACACGCGATTTGCCGCTGCCACAAAGGCAATACATCATCGCGGATCTGCGGGTGAAGATCACGGTGGTTGACCGCTTTTATTGAGGGATCATCGACGTTTGGGAGAAGGGGTGCCCAGGTTACCGGCACACCGAGTGCATGCAAGCCTGCAATATATTCAGAACCCGCATTACCATACCCACAGCCAGGCTTTAGCGTTACGACCTTGAGACCGCGCGTCCGAGCCATGTTTCAGCAGCCGCGGCCATCGCTGCAGGAACGCTGTGGGCAACCGCTGTTCCGCTGGCCTCGCATTTCTTCCGCAGTATGGCATGTAGTTGCAATCGATTTTTCCAGATCTTTGCCCATAAGGCACCTCTTCGCCGAACGGCTTCGCTCCCGCGCCTGCATGGCAAGCAGATAACCGCCTCTTCTCACCGGACGCAACCTCCGACGATGCTGGCGCGGCATCTATGTTGTTATTGAGGGCTTTATTCAACTTGCGTGCCCTCAACTTACTTGCCTCCCGCGTGACAGCGGTTACGATCCAGCCCATGTGCGAATTGCTGGGCATGAACTGCAACGTTCCAACGGATATACGGTTTTCGTTTTCCGGATTGGTGGAGCGTGGCGGACGCACGGGCGAGCACAGGGACGGCTGGGGTATTTCCTTTTATGAGGGGACGGCATCGCGCACCTTTCATGACCCGCGTGCCAGTGTCGAATCTGAGATCGCGGAGCTGGTGCGTGGCCACTCGGTGAAGAGCCTCAACGTCATCTGTCATATTCGCAAGGCCACCAACGGCCGGGTCTGCCTCGCCAACACCCACCCTTTCACACGCGAACTGTGGGGGCGGAGCTGGACGTTTGCTCACAACGGAAAGCTCAAGGGCGTAAAGAAGCTGCCGCTTACCTTCTATGAGCCGATCGGCACAACCGACAGCGAGTACGCATTTTGCTGGATGCTTGGCCATATTCGGGACCGCTTTCCCAAACCACCGCGAACAGAAGGTGGGCTTCGGGGATGCGTGCAGGGATTGGCAGATGAGCTTAACAAGCTTGGCACGTTCAACATGTTGCTGTGCGATGCGCGGCATCTGTTTTGCTATTGCAGCACCAACCTGACCTGGCTGACGCGCCGGGCACCTTTTGGCAAGGCTACCCTGATTGACCGGGAATTGACGGTTGATTTTTCTGAAGAAACTACGCCTCGCGATATTGTGACGGTCATTGCGACTCAACCTCTGACCCGTCATGAGCCCTGGACTGTCATGGAACCGGGAAGCCTGGTTATTTTCCAGGACGGGGTAACTGTGTGAAACGCCAGGACCGATGAGGCCTGCCTGGTGCGCAGCTGACGCCGATGTAATTTGCACGCACCGATCTTGCAGCGCTATGCTCAGTGTGCTTAGACCCGCGGGGAGCGCCATTTAAAACTGGCGCTGCGGCAATTCGCGATCAAACGATTCAAAACCAAGTCATGGGCCCCCAGACGATGCCGCCACGGACACTGACATTCGGGATCATTGGTCACCGTCCCAACCGATTACCGGCGTCTGCGCGCGCCGCGTTGACGGGCGAAATTGGCCGTGTGCTCGATGTTCTCGGCGAAGCCTTCCCGGGGTCGCAGTTTTTGCTGGTTAGCGGATTGGCGGAGGGGGCCGACCAGATGACCGCGAAAGCAGCACTTGAGCGAGGCTTTCGTCTGGTCGCACCCTTGCCATTTTCACGCGGGGAGTTTGCCAAGGATTTTGAGGCGGGCGCTGTTCGCGATGCCTTCCACGACCTGCTTCGCCAAAGCGATGAGGTGGTTGAACTTCCCGGCACACGGGCCGATGAGGGTGAAGCCTATGAAGCGGTTGGCCACATGGTCATCGCCAGAGCAGATGTCCTTATTGTCGTTTGGGATGGCGGCGCATCGGCTGGGCGCGGCGGCACCACCGAAATGATCCTGTCGGCTGCACGCCTGGGCAAACCAACCGTACATATTGATGCGCACGCAAAAGCGCCGACGACAATTCTGCGCGCAGCCGATGGCATGCATCTCAATAATGATGCTGAAATTGAAAACCTCGATGCGAGCCTGTTTGATGTCAATGTCACCTTGCTTGCCGAGGATGTGGAAGCGATCCGGACGCGCACCGGGTAGAGCAACTGCCACGACATCGCACCGCACGTCTGCCTCGAACATGACCGAGAATTAACTTGTCCAGCCTGGGTGCTTCTGTTGGATAATGGCTGCAGAGATTTCGGAACCGCTAAATTGTGTCGCGTCTTGTGGCGGTGAACGGAGGATTGTGCATGCGTAAGAACGCCCATCTGAAACAACCATCGAAAACATGGCTTGCCCTTGCGGGCGGCATGATTGCCGCCGCTATTGCCATTACAGCGGATCTCTCGGCCCAGGCAGAGGACATTGCTCTGCAGGAAGATGTCATCGAGAGCCGCCCGGGACCCGGCTATTTCAGCGACATGCGGGCCAGTCAGATGATCGTTGGTGGCCAGGATGCGGACACCGGCGAGTGGCCCTGGCAGGTTTACATCATATCGGGAAACGAAACACGCGATGGCGGCCTTGCCGGGCAGAGCTGCGGCGGTGTTCTGATTGGCGAGGACTGGGTGATAACGGCAGCCCATTGTGTCCTCTCCGATGATGGCGAACGGTTCGAGGATTTCTATGTGTTTCTCGGCTCGAACGTTGTGGAGAGCGGCGAAATGCTGCAAGCGCGCCGCGTCCTCGTGCACCCGAGATATGACCCAGTCATGATCGAGAACGATATGGCGCTCATTCAACTTGAGCGCCCCCACACTTCTGATGCGCAAGTAATCGATTTTGCCGATCCTGCGGACGAAGCGCTATTTGCCGGAAACGGTACAACCGCGATTGCAACCGGATGGGGTGCGTTGCGCGACGGCCAACTGCTCACTTCCGGCGGCAACCCCAAGCAAGATCTGCAGAGCGTCCCAACTTACTTGCGTGAAGTTGAGCTCGAATTGCTTGATTACTCCACCTGTCGGCGACGGCCATACGGCAATGAAATCTCCCAGAACATGTTGTGCGCCGTTGCCCCCGATGACGACTGGCGCGGCGTTTGCAGCGGTGACAGCGGCGGGCCCCTGGTGGTCGAAGCCCGCAACGAGCAGGGCTATATACTGGTTGGGATTGCAAGCTGGGTCCGCATTTGCGGTGACCCGCAGTATTACAGCGTCTTCACCCGCGTTTCTCAATACACCGGCTGGATCAAAAAAGTGATGGCCCGCTTCTAGAGTATTTCGTGATCCCGGGACGTCAGCTTGACGGGGTCTCCATCAAACGGCCAATACGGCCGGCAAACTCGGCGGCACTCATGTAGCTGCCAAAAAGACGATAGCGGATGGCCGCACGCAACAACTGCTTGATTGCAGCGAGATCGTAGGGCGTTGTTAAATTGAGCGCATCAACACTTGCAAGCAATGCACGCTGCCTGTTGTAGGCACCGCGGAGCGACACACCCGCTTCGTCCGCCGGCAAGCTGCCGCCCAGCACTTCCAGTAAAACGACCGCAAGCGCAAAAACATCGGCGCGGCCTCGATCAGACCAACCGATCAGGGCTTCCGGTGGCATGTATGCGCGCGTGCCTGCAATCGGAGCGTTGGCGCGGTCGCTCACCCGCGTGGCAATTCCGAAATCCACGAGCACCGGCTGGCGGCCGCCGCGCAACAATATATTATCGGGCTTGATGTCACGGTGGTGCACGCCGACCGCGTGCAACGCTTCAACAGCCAGAGCTGTGTCGCGCATGACCAGCAGGGCCAACTCCGGCTCGATGCCGCCATCTTCCATGAGTTCGCGCATATTCCTGCCGGCCACAAACTCCTGCACGACATAATACTCTCCTGAGCTGTCGCGACCGCAGGCAATGGTGCGGGCAATGCCTGGATGGGAAAGCTCGGCGGTCGCATCAAGCTCGCTCTTGATGCTGGCGATGATGCTCTCGCGCTTTTCATGGGAATACAGATTGGAGAGGCGGAACCGCTTGATCGCCACTTCACGGTTTCGTTCAACATCAAGCGCCCGGTAGACGGTTCCAAAGCCACCGTCGCCCACCCGCCGAATGAGCACGTAGGCGCCGGCTGAGCCCTCCATGGTTTCACTGAAGTGCCGGTCATTTTCTTCCGGAACGGAATCATGGATTCCCAACCGGGTTTGCGCCGTACGCAGCTTTTGTACCTGGGCATTAAGGTCGCGGGTATCCGCATACGCGATGCCGCTGGTAAGAACGCTGGTGCTCTTGCCGAATTCATTGAGGCCCGCATGGGCTTCGGCCAGCATCAATCTGACCTCAATGGCTGGAACCGCATTCTCGGACGTTTCATAGCGCGGCAACATGGTTTGCAGCATCGCCTTGGCCTGTTCATGTTGCCCGGTGGCAAGGAAATACTCAGCCTCGGCCATCTGCACTTCATTCTTCTCATAGTCTCCGCCTGATGCTGCGGCGTCGTCTCTGAGGGCCTCCAGCGCCGCTTCTGATTCATCGATGCGGCCGAGCCTTATCAACGCGAAGGTGCGGGTACGATGAGCAAGAAATGAAAAGTAGGCGGGGCTCGATGCACCATGATCACTCAGAAAAGCGTCAGATCTGGTCAGAGCTGCTTCGTGTTCTCCTGCGCCCAGTTCAGCGCGGGCGTGGATCAGATGGATGCGTTTCCAGAAGTAACCGCCGATGTGGTCCTGCTCGTATTGGCGCGCACGCTCAAGAAACTGCAGGGCGCGCTCATGACGCTGCAGCTCCAGATGCAGGTCGCCGAATTTTGTGAGAACCAGAAAGGTGCGCGGCGCATCGCCGAGCACCGTAACTTCCGCCATGGCGTCGCTGAGGTGCAGATAGGCATCGTTGCCCCTGCCTGTCCAGATCGCAACAGCCGCGAGTTCCAGCCATACATCGATGAGAACACCGGCATCGCCAAGCGCATCGGCCTCCTGTTTGGCCTGATAGAGAAGGGACAACGCTGTGTCAGGCTCACCGGACCTGTTGGCGAGAACACCTTGCAGCATATCGTGGCGGATACGCACGAGACTGTCTGCGTCCTGCAACAGCTTTGCCGGCGGCAACTCCCGCGCCACATCCTGCGGCACAGCGTAACTCAGGGCACGGGCCCAGGCGCGCTCAACACACACATCGGGTGCGTCCGCATCCAGACCGCTGAGTATCTTTTCAGCTTCCGCCGGATTGCCGACCAGCAGCAGGGCTCTTGCCTGATCGACAGCTGATGTCTGCTCGACCACCGGGCCCTGTTCAGATGCGGAACTCATTCACGCTAACACCCCCCGCCCCGAACGCCTCTCAGATCAACTCTTCCGATTAACTCTGGTCAACCTGTCCGTAGAGGCGGAATTTGAATTCTTCCTTCAGATCTGTCTCAGAACGCAGGCCCACGTAGATGGTGCTTGCCTCTGTGAGAACGAAATAGACCAGCGCTATGGCGTTGGTATCTCGGCCATATTCAACACCTGAATTGTTGTCGAAAACAACCATCAAGTTGAGCTGCCCTGACGGCGAACCTGCAATGCCGACATACTCGCCGGCCTCCAGCTCCATCAGAAACTCACCCACATGCATTTCGGTGCCGTCGAAGTCCCGAGCCTCGAAGACGCCGGACTGTTCCTGGAGAGCCGGGGTATCGCTGCCCTGAACACTGCCACCGAGAGCATCGATCAGTGACGCATAGATGTCGCCATAGGCGTCAAAGGGCTCAAGCTGATCTGTCCAGACCTGCGGCAGCTCTTCCATGACCTGGTCCATGCGGCCTTCGAGCATGTCACTGACAAGATTTGCGCGCTGGCCGAAGTTGATGCCGATACCGCTGTCGATCCACTGGTCGAGATAATTGACCGTGCCGGTGGCATGGCTGACAACCGCTACAGCCTCACCTTTTGAGTTGATGATCGGGCTACCGCTGGCGCCGCCCTGAATGGGAAGGTTATGCTGAACCAGATCCGCGAAGTTAGAATCGTCGGGACGGACACCGTAGTAATCCGTTAGAGATGTCACGCTGCCGCGTTGTACGACCGGCTCCGGCTTGCGGACGATGGCCTGGACAAGCGCATTGCTGTCCATGGGATAGCCGGCATAGCCAATTTCATCACCGGAACGAAGGCTGTTCAGAACGTCTTCTTCTGCAATGGGAATGGCCTTCGCATGGCCCTCACCTTCTTCGATGAACAACAGGGCAACGTCATAGCCATCGATCGGATAAACCTCAGTTGTTGTCCCATCCTGTTCAACAATGAAGCGCGGATTCTCTGTCACAAACTCCGAAAAGCCGGCGTAACCTTCATGGACCTGGATGCCCGTTACCAGATGAGTGCGGTTGTCTGCGTGCGAAGACCGCACGAACATTTCCTGGTCACCGGTAAGTTCATTGTAGAGGACGGCAACATGGGCATTGGTTGCCAGCACGCCATCACCGACAACCCATGCGGTTCCCGCACCGCTTTCACCTATCGCGCTGCGCACACCAACCACGTAAACAGATTCTGATATATCGCGGAGAGCATCCGACAGGGATTCCCGTTCACCAACCGGTGGCGTTTGGATGCCGCTGATGATTTCCGCGAACCGCGCTTCGTTGCGTTCTTCCTGCCAGAAATAGAAGCCGCCTGCCCCGATCAGGGCGACAGCAACCAGAGCCACAATAACGCGGTTCAACATCATGTACCTGCCGCCACGCTCGGCCATGGCACCGGGGTGTTGCTGTGGCGTGAAAAAATCCGTCTCGGGCAGAGTTTCGTCGCGCTCGACCTTGATGGTCAGCGTCGGGCCATCCTCTGTACCAAGAGCGAGTGTGCATTCGTCCGGCAGTTCAGTGCCATTGTGCAAACGCTCCCCGTCCATGAAGACCGGGTTGTCCGCCTGCATGTAAACACTGTAACGGCCAAGCTTTTCTTCAAGGCTCAGATGGCTACGCGAAAGCCGTGTGTCCAATGCCGGCAGCACGATGTCTGATTGGGGGTTTCGGCCAACGACAATCTTCTTTTTGCTGTCCGAGAATGAGAAGTCGGTCTCCTCAACATCAACATTCTGCAGCTCAATTGAAATTTTCATTCATGTCTCTCCCTGAAGCGGCCGTTGCGCTTGCGCTGTGCAGACGTGTTTATCGTGCTGTTTGAACCGCATTATGCTGCAAACTGATCGATTTAAAAGTCCTTACACCATTAAATGAGCATCAGCGCAATTCAAGCGGCACTGCACGGTCTGCGGGAGGAAGTTTTGTGAGCGCCAGCACGAGGAAATTCAGGGGCAGAAATTGCGTTCTTCATCTTCCACGTACCGCAAAAACTCCACCGTCCCGGACATCTCTCATTGCGGAATTGTAAGTGTCGCCGGCGGGCTTTCCGCCGGTCGCCTGCGATGATCGTGACCTGGATCACGTCAAGCCCGTACGGACGCCCCATCTTTGATGCTAAGATACTGCGTAGATTTGCAAATTTGAGAAGCATGCGGAACGTCGAAGTGGTATCAATCATTGTAACTTGAATTAGATTGACGGTCCCATATGATCGCCTCCCGCCCGAGCGGGTCTGTCGGATAGAGAGGATCGAGCATTGCCTCTGCCTCACATCGCGCGGCAGGATGGCGTAATAGGGCTTTTTGATCGGGAGATCCGATCATGTGTTTCGTAAAAACAGGACTGTGAGTTAGTTTTAAACCGCCATGGCATACGTCTTTCTCTCATATTCGCACGCCAACGCCCATGATGCAGAGCGGATCGCGATCTCACTGGAACAGTGGGGTCACGAAGTGTTCTATGATCGTGACAGTTTGCCGGCCGGCGAGGCTTTCGACCCGGCAATCAAGCGCAACGTCGAGAAGGCCGATCTGTTCGTCTTCCTGATTTCGC
>JAJFHB010000471.1 GCA_021775795.1 Hyphomicrobiales bacterium
TGCCCATCTTGCAGGTACCGCAGGGATGGTAGGAAGACTGCATATGGGCGCGCACATAATCATCAATCTCATCATCCGTTCGCACGTCTTCACCAGGCAACAATTCCCGCCCGCGATAAATATCCATGGCAGGTTGTTCCAGCACTTCACGGGCAATGCGAAAGCCCTTTCTGAACTCAACCCAATCCTGCGGGTCGCTCATGTAGTTGAAACGGATTTCCGGCGCTTCGTTTGCATCCGCCGAACGCAAACGAACCCGCCCACGGCTGAGGCTGCGCTGTGGGCTGACCTGAACCTGAAATCCATGCAGGTCAAAGAAATCGCTACTGCCTTCATGCACGGCGATGGGGAACAGATAGAGCTGAATATCTGGAAACTTCACACCCTTGTCGCTGCGCACGAAGGCGCCGCACTCAAAATGATTGCTTGCGAGAAGCCCGTCTTTCTTGAACATCCAGCGCAACAAAGCCAGGGCCCGGGTTGACAGGCCCAGATGCTTGTAGAGCGAGACCGGCTGGTTGCACTCCACCTGCACAGCACTGATCTGATGGTCCATGAGATTGCCGCCCACTCCGGGCAGATCATGCACCAGATCAATGCCCATATCCCCGAGATGCTGAGCCGGCCCCACACCCGATAACATGAGTAGTTTCGGTCCATTGAACGGCCCGGCACTTAAGACAATTTCGCGCTTCGCGCCGGCGCGTTGTTTTTGTCCACCACGTTCATAGTGAACCGCGACTGCACGCTTGCCCTCAAATTCGATGCGGTTTGCGACGCTGCCGGTCCGGACCTCAAGATTGGGTCGTTTCCGCGCTGTGCTCAGATAGGCGCGTGCCGTGCTCCAGCGATAACCATCAGCAGCGTTCATCGGGAAATGCCCGAAACCTTCCTGCTTGTAGCCATTCACATCCGGCGTCATGTCGTATCCAGCCTCACGGCCAGCTTCCACAAAGGCTGTGGATATCGGATTGGGCGACGCAACGGTACTTACACCGATGACACCATTGCGCCCCTGGTATTCATTCGTTGGATCGACCCAGCGTTCCTGCCGCTTGAAGTAGGGCAGGACATCTGCATAGGCCCAACCGGTCGCTCCCGCTTCGGCCCATCCTTCATAATCGAGCGCATTGCCGCGCAGATAGACCAGACCGTTGATGCTGGATGAGCCTCCAAGGACCCGGCCGCGCGCCTGGGTGATACGCCTGCCATTCAGCTCAGGCTCTTCATCCGATTGATAATTCCAGTTATAGCGCCGGGCGTTGAAGGCGTAACGGGCGGCCGCTGGAATATGGAGAATAGGATCCCGGTTCTCCGGCCCGGCCTCAAGAAGCAGAACCGAATTCGCCGGATCCTCCGACAACCGGGAAGCAATGATACCCCCGGCACTGCCTGAGCCGATGACGATATAGTCGAACTCCTGCCCGCTCATAAACACCCAGCCTCACGACGCCCTGTATGGCAACACCCCACGCAACCGCTACGATGCAACACCGGCATAGGGTTCAGCAAGCACAGCGTCATGTTGTGAAGGAAAATATGCTCACGCGGCTTTGAAATTTTCTGCAATGGGATTGGGAATAGGGAAAGTGTTTCGGAAGTTGTCGAGGCGGGCCAGGGCGTGGTCTCATAAGCGCGAAGCCACAGTCTGATTGCCGCGAGTTTGATGAAGGCGAGGAAGTTCGCCGCAAGCTTGTCATAGCGAGTGGCTTATCGGGCGGCAATACAGCTCTTAATGTCCGAACTCGGAGTTGGAACAGAAGTTGCGCCGCCGACATCAAACCAGGGAAAAATGACCCTTTGCGGAAGTTTGCTCTAGACTCAGTGGAGTCTCCTGCGCGGACGAAGTTGCCATTCACTTACGGCTTTGGCCCAACTCTTGATATTAATTCAACGGTCTGCATCTAAGTCGCTTTAGGGTAAAACTCATGAGCAGATGTGCGCCGAACAAACCGATGATACCCCGAGCCCCATGCCCAGGCTCCAACATGTGGCGGTGGACTTTCGACTTGTTTCCCTTTGCGGATGCGCCCAATAAACAGTTCATTCAGATGTGGTCTAATGGAAAATTACTTTGAAAGTCCGTTTCGGGGTGTGACCCTCGACAAGCAGGTAGCGAATCCAAACATCATCGTTGGCAGATACAGCTACTACTCAGGTTATTACCACGGCCATTGCTTCGATGACTGCGCCCGCTATCTCTCGCCCGATGAAGGCGCGGACCAGCTTCTCATTGGCAGTTTCTGCTCCATTGGCTCAGGTGCTGCCTTCATTATGGCAGGCAATCAAGGGCATCGTAACGATTGGGTCAGCACTTTTCCCTTCTACTACTGGATGGAAAATGAGCCCGCTTTCGCAGGCGCTACGAACGGTTATCAACCGGCGGGCGATACTGTCATCGGGAACGACGTCTGGATTGGCAGCGAGGCGATCATCATGCCGGGTGTCGGAATCGGTGATGGCGCAATTATCGGAACCCGCGCTCTGGTAACGTGCAATGTGGAGCCATATACCATTGTCGGCGGCAATCCCGCGAAGACGATCCGCAAGCGTTTCGATGACAGGTTAATCGGCCTTTTCCTCGAAATGAAATGGTGGGATTGGCCCGACGATCAACTGAATGCGGCAATGCCCCTATTAACCGGCGGTGAGATCGAGGAGCTGCACAGACATTGGCTCGAGAACATCAAGACCTCTTGATTGAAAAATACTCGCTCTTCGCTCCGCACGGCGGGCGCATCATTGATCACCATAGGTTCGAA
>JAJFHB010000472.1 GCA_021775795.1 Hyphomicrobiales bacterium
GATACCGCCACACATGCCGTGGCCCAGTACCACGATGCTTTCCACTTTCAGCTGCGTTACTGCAAATTCCAGTGCCGCGGAGGTGCCGTGATAGGTGCCGCCCTCCTGATGTGGAGGGACGAGTGCTGCTACATTGCGCACCACGAATAATTCACCGGGGGCGGCTGAGAAAATGGTGGCAGGATCAACACGGCTGTCAGCACAGCCAATAATCATTGTTTTCGGTGACTGACCCTCAGCAAGAGACTTAAAGCGCTCAGCTTCGGACGCAAAACGCGATAGCCGAAAGTTGCGGTAGCCGCTCAAGAGGTTCTGGGGAATCGATTGGCTCATTGGCGTGATCGTGCAAAGGAAACGCTCGAGTTTCAAGCCACAATGCTGAGCCGCGACCATGTGCGTTAGCTGCGTCTCCAGCAGCGACCCAATTGAGCCTCGTCAAACCGTTTGGTGTGAACCGGAATAGACTTAGCAGACCATGGACAGAAATTCCTGTCGCGTCGCCGGGTCTTTACGGAAGGCTCCGAGCATGTGACTTGTGACCATGTCGGTGCCGTGCTTATGGACGCCACGTGACGACATACACTGGTGGTTTGCCTTGATAACAACACCGACGCCAAGTGGCTGCAGCACTTCTTCAATAACCTTGGCCACCTGAGATGTCATGCGTTCCTGGATCTGTAACCGCTTTGCGAATGCGTCGACGACCCGGGCAAGCTTTGAAATACCGACAACACGGCTGGCCGGCAAATAGGCAACCCAGGCCTTGCCGATGATCGGTGCCAGGTGGTGCTCACAATGGCTCTCGAATGGAATGGCGCGGAGGACGACCATCTCGTCATAGCCGGCAGTTTCCTCAAACGTCTTGTTCAGGATCTGCACCGGGTCAACGTCATAGCCTGCAAAATACTCATCCAGGGCCCGTGTTGCCCTGGCTGGAGTTTCGAGCAAGCCGTCACGATTGGGGTCATCACCTGTGTAACGAATGATGGTCCGATAGGCTGCTTCCACTTCTGCACGGCTGGGCCGCTCAGATATCTTGTCATCGTCACCATCGCCAGGTGTCAGAGAGTGTACAGTCATCCGTTCCTCCGATCAGAACTACTTAAACGGGCGTGATGGCGGAAAGGATCACCCGAAGTTCCGATGAATGTCGCAAAGAAACATAGCCAATGTCGAGCCAATATCAATTCATTCCATTGTGACCACGATATTGCCCACGTGGCGCTTGGCCATGAAGGCTTCCTGTGCGCTGCCCAGTTCCTGCAGCGGAAAGGTCTGAGCTAGCAGCGGTTTCAACAAACCCTGCTCAATCAGTTTTACTAGCCGTGCCATGGTGCCGGGAGGAACCATCGTTGCACCGGTCAATTGCAAATCCTTGTAGACGAGCTGGCGAAGGTCAAATTCGACCAGTGGACCTGAGATTGCACCGGAGGAGGAGTATCGACCTCCCTGTCTCAGAGAATTGAGGAGAGGCATGAACATTGTGCCGCCCACATCATCAAGGGCGACATCCTATTGTTTTCCCGACGCGTTCCGTATGGCATCTTCCAGATTATCGCTCATGCGGTCGATAACATGGTGCGCTCCCAGTTCTCCCAGGCGATCTGCCTTCGCAGCGGAAGCAATGGCGATTACCCGTGCACCGCGCAGCCGGCAAAGTTGGATGGCAGCAGAACCGACACCACCGGATGCCCCGGCAATGACGACTGTTTCACCAGGTTTCAGCTGCGTGCGTGCCACAAGATTTTCTGCGGTGGTGTAAGCACAAGGAAATGTAGCGAGTTCCGCATCGCTCATTGCTGTCTTGATTGAGATAGCATTTTCGCTGCGCACTTTCGTGTAATCCGCATAACCGCCATCACATTCGGAACCGAAGTAGGCCGACCGGTCCGGATCCAGCCAGGTTCCGGCTGCAAGCAACCAGGGGTCGATCAGAACGCGCTCACCGATCCGTGCAGCATCAATGCGTTCTCCGACAGCCACGATTGTGCCCGCCACATCTGCACCCTGGATGCGGGGAAATGTGATGGTGCTGTTTCCCCAACTGCCCGTTGCTGCCTCGGCGTTCTCAAATCCTTCTTTGCCGCCACTGTCAGTAATGCCGTCGGTTACGGATTTGGAATACCAGGCGGTGCGGGTGTTGATGTCCGTGTTGTTAAGGCCGCAAGCTCCAACCTTCACCACGACGTCGCCCGGCCCGGGTTCAGGTGTCGGCCAGTCTTTGTGAAAGACGAGTTTGTCCAGTCCGCCGTGACCTTCGAGAACCATGGCGCGCATGGTTGTGGGCAGTGACATGTCAGTGTTCCGCTGGGCTGTTGCGTCTAGGTGACTTCGTAGACATGGACGCGGTGAATGATTTCAGGCTCGCCATAAGGCATCGAACGAAATCCTTCGGTGCAGAACAGCGGCCGCCAGGCTCCGGCTACCTCCAGTCGTTCAAGAGCGGCAGGATAGCCGGGTTCCTGTTCGCTGTCGTGGCGCAGTGAGAAAACAATCGGCGCGCCTGGCTTTGCAACACGCACAAGCTCGTCGAAACTTTCCGGTGGCGCATGTTTGGGCGTGATAACGCCACTGGAGATCACGGCGGCGAAACTGTTATCCTCAAAACCGAGGCGCTGCCCCAGCATCATCTGATGAAGTTCAGAATAGATGCCCTTGCCACGGGCGACTTCGAGCATTCCTTCAGAGAGATCGATGCCGGTGATGGGGCCATAGCCGATCATCGCCAGCGGTTCGGCCTGAATGCCGCCGCCGCAACCTGCATCGAGGATGGGCGAGGCGTCCTTGGTCACGAAGCGGGTGAAAACCGCAGCGATCACTGCCGGAATACGGTAACCCATACCACAGAGATCAGCTTCATAGTTTAGTGCCCAGTCATCATATGCGGCCTGCTGTTCCTCAATGGAATTAGCCTGATAAGATTTCGAAACATCTGTTCCCGCCATATGCCTTCACCTCTTCAGGTTCAAATTTGCCGGATCATGAGGGGCGCCTGCAAGTACGGTTGCACGCACCCGTTTGCCCAGTATCAAGACTTCCAGATCATTGCCGGGAGTTTGAGCTTCGGCTCGCAGAAAGGCAATGGCCAGGCTCTTTCCAACGGTGTGGCCATAGGCGGCTGATGTGACGGAGCCCACAAGTTTGCCGCCTTGAAAGACGGCTTCTCCGATGAGTGCGTCGGTTTCTTCGTTCTTGAGAGCGAGGAGGGCGATCTTTGATGCTGGCTCAGAGGCCAGCAGCGCTTCTTTGCCGATGAATTCCTTGTCGAGTTTTACAAAGCGCATCTGGTCAACATGCTTGGGCGAGGCATCATTCGCCAGTTCGTGACCGCCGCGGTAGAACTTCTCAAGTCTCAAACTTTCGAGTGCCTTTGAGCCAAAGGCGGATATTCCGTGCGGCTGTCCGGCTTTCCAAAGAATGTCCCACAAGGCGCCGAGGTCTTCATTGGGTGCGTGCAGCTCCCAGGCAAGCTCGCCAGTGAACGAGAGACGCAGGGCCAGGCAATGGATGCCGTTGATCTCAACTGGCTGCGCTCTCAACCAGCGAAATGCATCGTTGGATACATCGTTCTTTGTACACGCCTGTAAGACGTCACGGGCATAGGGGCCGGCGAGGGTCAAAATGCCAATGCTGTTGGTCTTGTTTGATATCTCCACATTTTGGAGGTCAGCATCACTGTGCAGTGTAAGCCAGTCCCAGACCCGGCGTTCTGAAGGTGCGCCTGTTACGAGATAAAAACTGCCCTCGCCGGTGCGGGCAATGGTTGCCTCCCCTTCGATGGTGCCGCGGCGGTTGAGAATGAGCGTCAGGCAAGTGCCACCGATGGTGCTCGGCAGGCGGTTTGCGCAGACAGCGTTCAGAAAGGCTTCTGCTCCACTGCCGGTTACCTCAAATTTTGCAAAAGCTGAAAAGTCACCAAGGCCTACGCGTTGGCGCACTGCAAGGGCTTCCCGACGCACTGCTTCGTGGCTTGACGTGCGCGTCCAGCTGAAGGGCTCATCCGCTGCATAAAGCCTCGGGCGCTCCCAGCCACCGGCTTCCTCGAATAATGCACCCAGATCTGCGGTCCTTTCATGCGCACCGGACAGCTTGATGTTGCGATGCTCGCAACGTTGATGCTGTGGATAGGGCATGGCTTGGCGTAACGTATAATCTTCCCGGGCACGGTCTTTCGCAAACCCTGCACTTGCCCAGGTGCCAAAACGTCTTGGGTCAAACGCCCGTGTGGAAAGATCTGCACTGCCGTGCACCATCCATTGTGCCAGCGCCCGGCCGGCGCCAGGTCCCCAGGCAATGCCTACTGTCGCCCCGCAGGCAAGCCAGTGGTTTTTCAGACCTGGAGCCGGCCCCAGAAGCATTGCGCCGTCGGGTGTGTAGGTGATGCCACCGTTGACCACCCGTTTCAGCCCGAGGTTGGCGAGACCGGGGCACCGTTCAAAGCAGTTCTCGAGCCACGGTGTAATGCCTTCCCAGTTTACTTCGAACAGTTCATTTACAGAATCCCACGGGCAGCCATCAAGCCAGGCGGTTCTCGGATCCTGTTTGTCATACAGGCCGATCAGGACGGATTTTTGCTCACGTCGGATGTAGCCGCAAAAATGATCATCGCGGGTGACAGGAATCTCATGCTCCATCTCT
>JAJFHB010000473.1 GCA_021775795.1 Hyphomicrobiales bacterium
GTCGGTGATAAAACTGGTCAGATCGTTTGAGGATGCCCGAGCGCCAAACACGCCTCCAGGCGTTCTTATGAGAGCAAGGGCTGCCTCATGGATGTCGTGGCGCGAGGTCGCAACGCAATCTTCTAGAACGAGACAATCATACCCCCGATCCAAAGCTTCGCGGAGAGTGGATGTCACACAGCAATCCGTTGTCACGCCTGTCAGAATGATGTTGCTGATACCCAGCTTCTGCAAATGAGGATGGATTTCCGTGCTGGCAATTGCACCATATGTGGACTTGTCCAACACCATCTCGCCTTCGGCCGGGGCAAGCTCTTCAACGATGTTCCAGCCAGGCTCACCTCTTACCAGTCCCCTGCCCCTTGGCCCTTCATTTCCAATCCCGTGACTGCGTCCTGTTTCATCAGCCCGTTTCCATGGCTGCAGGTCAGAAAGGTCGCTGGCGTAGCCCTCTCGAGTATGAAAAATCGGGCAACCCCAGGCGCGACATTGGGCGAGCACCTTGGCGATTGGTTCGATGGGGGCAGCCAGCAGGCTCATGTCCGCTCCCAGGCCGTCCATGTACCCACCTGAGCTGCAGAAATCATGTTGCATGTCGATGACAAACAACGCCGTATTCGCGACATGCATTTCGCCACATTGGGGATAGTCGATTGGTTCGGCCCTGATCTGTCGTCGCATGATTGTTCCTCTTACGTGGAGTGCAACCGTAATGCAGCAGCAGACCCGTCACAATGCACGCCAGAAAATTCGTTTGATCAGCATCAAGGAACACTCACCGCTGCAAGCGTACAGCTGTTGCTATGAACCAAAACATTCTCATTATTGATGGCCACCCAGACCCTGATCCTGAGCGTTTCTGTCACGCTCTCGCAAACGCCTACGCCGAAGGCGCTAGCGAAGCGGGACATCAGGTGCGAACGGTTTCAGCCGCAATATTGGACATCCCCCTTCTGCGCACTGCCGGGGAGTTCACGACAGGGACTGTGTCCGGAGACATGAAGAAAGTGCAGGAGGACATCAGCTGGGCAGACCATCTGCTCATCATTTATCCGTTGTGGCTCGGCACCATGCCTGCCCTGTTGAAGGCGCTGTTCGAGCAGGTGATGCGTCCGGGATTCGCCCTGAATCTGGATGAGACCTTGTGGGGAGAAAAGCCCCTGAAAGGTAAATCCGCCCGTATTGTTGTGACAATGGGGATGCCGGCGCTGGTTTACCGTTGGTTCTACGGAGAACACAGCGTGAGAAATCTTGAGCGTAACATTTTAAAGTTTTGTGGAATTTCACCGGTCAGGGAAACGCTTATCGGAATGGTTGAAAATTCAAATGACGAAAAGCGTGCTGGCTGGCTGATGCAGATGAGTAAACTGGGCGCGAAGGCGCGCTGACATTCTGGAAACCAGGTCTAGAAACTATCCTGCTCCAATTCATCGGGGTCGGACGTCATTAGGGCATCCAGTCCCTGAGGCGGCTGTTCCTTTTGCCAGTATATCTGAATGGCATATATGTGGTCCCCGCGCTGGACCACGCCACTGCTTACGAAGTCATAGTCCCGGTTCATGAGATTGCGGCGGTGACCGGTGCTGTCCACCCACTGCTGGAAGAGCCTGTCGGCTCTTGCCTCATCATTGCTTCCGCCTTGCGTTTCGCGCGCCGCGTTCTCACCAAAGGCTGGCACATCGTAGCCAGCAAACGCCTGGAACCGGGCTTCAAACCGGGCGCCGCTTTCGGATTGGTGCCCAACATATGCCCCCAGCAGCATCTCAAGTGCCTGGGCACGTGCTGCATCGCGCAGCAATTCGCTGGGAGCAAGGTTGCTCCGGTCATTGGTCACACGATAACCGGAAGCTCTTGCGTTCAACCGGGCCTCGAGGTCATCGCGGAATTGAACGTCCTGCGGTGCTGAGTTGATCAGTTGAAGCGCAAAGGTTCGGTAGGCTTCGCTGGCTTGTGCGTTCTGTGATGCAAGGCTGATCGCCGTTATCAACAGCAATGCTGTCAGGAAACCTGCTGAAAGTGCGTGCTTCATCCGCTGCGATGTGCCGAAGCTTTGTGGCGGTTTCGCGTCGATGGTTGTTATGCCGCTTTTTCCAAGGCAGCACGCAGGGGCTCAAGTTGAGTTTCAAACTCACGCCAACGCCCAACCGACGAAGTATAGATGGGCTGCCGCACCTGCCATTGGCTGGCCGTACGTACGCCCCGTTCATTTTCATTGAAGCGAAGACAGGCATCGTCCCAGGGCAGTCCAACTCGGTCGATGATCATACGGCTCATCGCCTCTTGATCTGAAATCATGTCCTCATAGCAAACGTCCATGATCTTGCCGGGTAGTACGCTATGCCAATGATCCATCAACCGGCTGTATTCATTGTGAAAATGCCCCAGATACCCAAGGTCAGTGGTGAAGGCCAGGGTTTTGACATCGCCGAAGTACTGCAGGTAGCACGACAGGCAAGTGTCCATCGGATCGCGTTGGCAATGCAGGATAGTGGCATTTGGATAGAGAACAGAAATCAGTCCCAGGTGGAAAAAATTGAACGGATTTTTGTCCGTGATGCGCAGAGCATCGGGGAACCGCTGCTGCATGTAGTTTCTGTATTGATCGCCTATGGGCAGTAGTGTTGCGGGCTCTACGAAACCCACGTGTGTTGGGTAACGGAGCGTGCCAGACGATTCTCGCATGAGCGCTTCCGTCAACTGAGACATCTTTCGCTCTTCGCCACCGGCACCCACTGATGGATGACTGGTCACAATCTGTTCTGTGAGCGTGGTGCCGGATCTTGGCATGCCGACAATGAAAACTGGCGCCTCCCAGTCGCAAGCGGCATCGGCCATGTTTTCGAAGACATCAGCATTAAAAGCTTGAATTGATAGGTCAACAAAATGACTTATGCTGTTGGGATCAAAAGCCGCGATGTCTTTGAGAACCTCATTCGCTTTGCGATAGAGTTCGAAGGCCTCGGCGCTTCGCTTTTGCTTATGAATCAATTTTGCAGCTGAGAAATAGGCCCCTGCGCGCTTCTCGCCATGCAGTTGGATGTCGGATGCAAGTTCCTTCAATTTCTCGACCGCGGCATCGACGCCGTCCGCGGTTTCGCCCATGGCGGCAAGACGAAAATGCGCTTCAGTCAGTTTCGGGTTGAGTTCAAGCGCGCGCTCCAGCGCTGAGCGAGCCCGAGAGTGATCGCCTAAGGTCTGATGCTGCAGTCCCTTTTGCAGGTGAGCTTCAGCCGAATTTGGATAGCGTTCTATCAAGCCATCAAAAAGAATGAGCGCTTCTTCAGGTTTCTCGAGATGTGACATGGTCCGTCCCAGTGCCAACAAGGTGTCGAGATGGTCGCCATTCAGGGCCACCGCCTTTTTAAAGGCAATGAGGGCTGCATCGAATTGTTTCAACATGTAGAGGCAGTTACCGAAACGCCGCCACGTCTCAAAGTCCTCCGGCGCCAGGCTCACTGCCTGTTTGTAGCAATGGTAGGCATCTTCACGTCGGTCCTGTTGGTCGAGAACCGTTGCGAGAGCTACGTAAGGCGCGTGGTTGTGCGGGTTGTTTATCACGAGGCCGCGGCAGATCTTCTCCGCTTCGTCGAGTTTGCCTTGCTGTCTGAAGCCTTCAGCGCGCAAAAGTTCCTGTGTTCCAGCAGGTGCACCTGTAACTTTTGCCTGAGCGGAAGTCGATCTTGTGGCCTTTGCCAAGCGACGTCTCTCGGCCCGGTTCTTGCCGCCTTTTGGTGTGTTTGACTGCAACATCGCGACCCCGTATCTGCCATTTCAATTCAATCTCTCATGCAGGGCCGATTCGTTTAATATTGCGTTAACCATGTTGTCTGGAGGAAGGCTCGGGATGACGGCAGTTGGGGGCCAAAGACAAAGGTTTGGGCACTCCCCAAACACAATTCTCTTGCCGTATGGGTATTTGAACTCGTAATTTGCCGTCATCCAGTTGATCGCACGTGGAGCACAAGCCGATGAAAACCGTATCATTCAGTCAAATGAAGGATGGCACAGCAGAAGATTACGCACTTCTGCATGAGTTGGAAAAGGACCATGTGTCTGGCACAGCCAAACGCTTGTTGCGTGAACTGGCGAGCCAGGAAGAGGAAACCATCGCCGGCTACAAAGTCACGCGGCTTGATCATGCGCTGCAATCTGCAACCCGTGCCTATCGCGAAGGTGCTGATGTGGATTGGATTGTCTGTGCATTGCTGCATGACATCGGGGATGGTCTTGCGCCGCAAAATCACGACCGGTTTGCAGCGGAGATCTTGCGCCCCTTCGTTCGTGAGGAATGCGCGTGGACGGTTGAGCATCACGGCTTGTTCCAGACCCACTATTACGGCCACTTTTATGGCTGGGACAGGAATGCCCGGGATGAACACAAGGATCACCCTTACTACCAGGCGTGCGTTGATTTTTGTGAGCGCTGGGACCAGTCCTGTTTTGATCCGGATTACAAAGCTGAGCCCCTCTCCTTCTTTGAGGACATGGTGGCAGAGGTGTTCTCCCGCAAACCCTACGAAGCAGACATCATCAAGGAAGGCGTGGCGTCGGGCCTGCCAATGCTGCAGGCAGCGGAGTAAGCTGGAACGCTTTCCAGCCGACCTCGACTACCAGCTCAGACCTGGGCTCCAACCGATCTCGCCGCTCCTTCAAGCTCGCGCCAGGTTTCATCGTCTATGGGGATGCCTTTTGCTCGCCGCTCTTTCCTTGAGGCACGTTCCGGGTCTCCAGGTATCAGTACTGGTTCATCTGCTTTTTCCGGTGGTGAAGCCGTTACATAATCCAGCATCTGGTCGATTTCCCGGTTGTAGCGGTCACCTGCAACAAGGCGGCCCGGGTCGATGATGGTTGAAAGCATATTGTTGATTATCGAGCGGTTGGGCTTCATCGATTGCGGACGACAGGTCTCCCCTCCGGTGACGACACCTGCAAGCAACTCATTCACAAGCGCCATGCAATATCCCTTGTGCTCACCAAAGGAGCGGATGGCGCCGCCGGGTTCCTCAAACATGGCTTCGGGATCGTTCGTGGGCTTGCCCTCTCCGTCATAGAGAATGCCGTCCGCCATCTGCTCGCCCTTGTTTCTGGAGACGCGGACTTTCCCCATGGCAACGACACTGGTTGCGAAATCCGCGATAACCGGCGGATGGTTGTCTGTTGCGGGCAGGACGCAGCAATAGGGATTGGTGGCGTATCGTGCGTCTGTTCCGCGGAATGGCGCAACCAGACCTGTGTGCCCATAGACATTCACATGATGCATCGAAACCAAGCCGGCGGCGGCACACTGTTCGCCCCAGGCGCCAATACGGCAGAGGTGGAACGAGTTGCGGGTGGCAACAACACAAACGCCGTTGTCGCGCGCATGGGCAATGCCGATTTCCATGGCTTCGCGGCCGATGACCTGGCCGTAGCCCTGGTGCCCATCGATGACCACCATGGCGCCGTGGTCGGTTACAACCTCTGCATGCTGGTTGGGCAAGAGCTCACCCGACAAGACGGCTTCCATGTAGGTTGGCAGCATGCCGACGCCATGGCTGTCGTGGCCGGCTAGGTTGGCTTCAACCAGATTGTCGGCAACAAGTTGAGGTTCGTCGCCTTTGCTGCCGGCCGCCCGGACAACATCCGCCACAAAGTTACGTAATTCGGTGTGATCAATAAGTTTCATGGAATGACACGAACCCTGAGTGTTTGCACTGTCAGGCTTCTATCGTGTCACTCCACCACGGTCACGCGCAATACCATGGCCATGGTTGCGTGGGCATCATCTTCACCGGAGTTGCTGATCTTGTGCGGACGATCGCCGCGATAGCGCAGAGTTTCCCCTGTCCTGGCAGTGTGCGCCTCACCATCAATTTCGACTGTGAGTTGGCCGGAAAGCACACTTAGATGCTCAACTGTGCCGGGCTGATGTGGTTCAGATTCGAGCACGCCACCCGGTTTTGCCGTGAAATCATAGAGCTGCATCAGGTCGACGAGGTTCAGGGCGCCGATTATTCTGAGAGTACAAAGCCCGTCTTCGGAATTCAGTACGGGAATGGCGGACCGGCTTTGATGTTCAAGGAAGTTTGTATCGTCTTCGCTTTTCAACACTTCATCAATTGAAGTGTCGAGGGCACGGGTCAACCGCCACACCGTCGCTATGGTCGGGTTGGTTTCATTCCGTTCGATCTGTGAAATGATGGATTTTGCAACGCCGGACGTCTCGGAGAGATCGCCAAGCGACATATTATATGCCTTACGCAAACGCTGAATTGTTTTGCCAAGAGCGGGAGAACCCTCTTTTCCCGTACCAGCCGTTCTGTGTCTCGCCATCCGTCGTTCCTAAAATCATACAAAAACGTACATTGCGTTCTTTAAATAGAACGAATATACACTATATCGAACGCAAGAGAGCGTCAGGCCCCGATTTG
>JAJFHB010000474.1 GCA_021775795.1 Hyphomicrobiales bacterium
CGCAGGCGGTCGGCACTTCGAAGAAATGGCGGCCGAACGTGACCGGGGTATTGTCGCTATCCTCAAAGCAATCAGACAGGAGAAGGATTGACCGGTTTGCCGGTCATCCGGGTTTTCTGGACAAAGGAATAGAGAGTGCCCGGCCACGAAGGGGCGGGTTCTTGAGTCGGCCAGGCTCGCCGGTAGGCACTTGGTTTGCGCCCGAAACAGCGGCTGAAGGCTTGCGAAAAATACGACAGCGAATTGAAACCACTCGCCGCCGAGACATCGCGGATCGACAGTTCCGTGCTGGTCAAAAGCACCCGCGCATACTGTAACCGCATCAGTTGGCTGAACTGAACCGCCGAACAGCCAAGATACCGTCTGAACAGCCGCTCGAGACTTCGCTGGGATACGCCCAGCTTTCTGGAGAGTTCCGGCATTGTGAGAGGCTCGGCCATATATTCTTCAATCTGCGAAATGGCATTCAGCACAATTGGATGCATGTCGTCTGCAATGCCACCCAGGGTGCGCCGCTGCACGGATTCTGCTGGCCGCACAGGATAGTGAATGACCTGATCTGCCGTTTCTGCCGCCAGCAGATCACCATGCTCTGTGGCAACGATGCTGAGTGCCAGATCAAGTCCCGCAGTGCCCCCGGCACAGGTGATTATGGGCCCATCCATGGTGTACAGCTGTTCGCTGGCATTCACGCTCGGGAATTGTTCCGCGAAGCCAGCCATGCACGACCAGTGCGTGGTAGCTTTTCGATCAGAAAGCAGCCCCGCCCTCGCCAGGGCATAGATGCCAAGTTCAAGTGCTGCAATGCGCGAACCGGATCGTGCCTGACGGCGAAGCCAGCCAAAGAACTCCTCGTCAACAAAATGTTCTGCTCCCCAGCTGCCACAGACAAAGACAATATGGGGTGCTTGAGAGCAGGCAGAAAGGTTCAGCGTTTCGAGAGTCATGCCGTTGCTTGCCGTGACCATACCGCCGGCGACCGAGAGATACTCCCACTCGTAGAGCGGTTCAGGCGAAAGATAGTTGGCAACTCTGAACGGCTCTATCACCGTTGTCAGGTTCATTGCATTGAAACGGGGCAGCAGAACGAATACGAGGTTCGCCACACCTCCCGGATTTGCTGATGATGCCTGCTCCATGCGCGTCTCCCGTCACCTCTGTTCCAAGGATAGCCTGTCGCCGCACTGTCGAAAAAGAAATAATTTTGGCGATAATTCTGCACAGCCGATAGCCCGCTGGCCTCAGACTGCCTCTCCAATGCAGCGGGAGATATGAAATGAACCACGATGTTGTTGTTACCTGTGCGGTAACCGGAGCTGGTGACACCCTTGGCAAACACCCGGGCGTGCCGGTCACCCCCAAGCAGATCGCCGATGCAGCCATCGAGGCTGCGAAAGCGGGTGCCGCCATCGCCCATATACATGCCCGCGATCCGGAAACAGGCAAAGGTTCGCGAGATCCGGAACTTTTCAAGGAGATTGTTGACCGCATACGCGCAAGCGACACAGACGTGGTCATCAACCTGACTTCCGGCATGGGTGGAGACTGGACACCGAGTGATGGAGACCCATCAATGCCGGGGCCCGGCACGGACATGGTTGGCCCGCTGGAGCGCCTCGCACACGTACAGGACAGCATGCCCGAAATCTGCAGCCTTGACTGTGGCACCATGAATTTTGGCAATGGCAACGAGATTTACATCTCAACACCACCCTACCTGCGCAAAATGGCCGGGTTGGTAAAAGATTGGGGCGTGAAGCCTGAGCTTGAAGTCTTTGAGCTCGGCCACATCAGATTTGCCAAGCAGATGGTCACTGAAGGCCTGATTGCAGATCCGCCTATGTTTCAGATCTGCCTGGGTATCCCCTGGGGGGCCGAGCAGTCTGTGGACAATATGAAGGTGATGAAGGACGAGCTTCCAACCGGCGCAAGTTGGGCGAGCTTTGGCATCTCCCGCATGCAGATGCCAATGGCGGCTGCAGCTGTTGCCATGGGCGGCAATGTCCGTGTTGGCCTTGAAGACAACATCTACCTCGACCGTGGCGTCCTCGCATCCAACGGCCAGCTTGTTGAGCGTGTCATCGAAATCATTGACCGCATGGGTGGTCGCGCCGTCACTCCGCAGGAAGCCCGCACAAAGCTGAACCTGCGCGGCGGCTGAACGAACCACAGGTCAGTCACGTGACTCTCTGGTCTGGAGGCCGATTATGGATATTGAGCTCAATCACGAGCAGGAGATGCTGTTGCAGTCCGTGCGCAGTTTTATGGAAGCCGAGATATATCCGCACGAAGCAGAAGTCGACCAGGCGGGCCGCGTGCCGGAGGACCTGGGCCGACAGATAGAAAAGCGCGCTATTGAGGTGGGGCTCTATGCCGCCAACCTGCCGGAAGACATCGGTGGCGGCGGGCTCGACTACAAGAGCATGGCCCTGGTTGAACGCGAATATGGCAAGACCAGCCATGCGTTGCATTCCTGGATAGGACGGCCGACCGAGATCCTGCTCGCCTGCAATGACGAACAGCGCGAACGCTATCTCCTGCCCTGCGTCCGGGCTGAAAAGCGCGAACTGTTTGCCCTGACCGAACCGGAAGCCGGATCGGATGTCATGTCGATGAAGTCACAAGCAAAGCGTGACGGTGACGACTGGATACTGAACGGTTCCAAACACTTCATCTCAGGTCCCGTCATGCCGGATTTTGCGATTGTCTTTGCGGCAACCGGTGTTGATGAAACGAAGAGTGGTCCGCGCAAGCGTGTAACCGCATTTCTTGTTGATGTCGGCACATCCGGTTTTGAAATTCGAGAAGGCCACAAATCGGTGAGTTACCGCGGCTACCACACGTTCCAACTGGATTTCTCCGATGTCCGGCTTGGGCCCGATCAGGTTCTCGGCGAGGAAGGCCGCGGGCTTGAACTGGCGGGGAAATGGCTCGGCATGGGGCGCATCTGGGTGGGTGCCACCTGTTGCGGCAAGGCGGAGCGCTTATTTGATCTCGCTGCCGACTGGGCGGCAAATCGCAAGCAGTTCGGTCAACCTATCGGCCGTTTCCAGGCAACCGGCTTCAAGCTGGCGGACATGGCCGTTGAACTGAAAGCCAGCGACCTGCTCGTCATGGACGCCGTGGCAAAAGCTGATCGCGGCACTATGAGCGATGCTGATGCTGCCATGGTCAAGCTCTACTGCTCTGAAATGTTGAACCGGGTCGCGGACAACACGGTTCAGATTTACGGTGGCATGGGCCTTATGGAAGAGCTGCCCATTCAACGCCTGTGGCGTGATGCGCGCCTCGAACGCA
>JAJFHB010000475.1 GCA_021775795.1 Hyphomicrobiales bacterium
CACGTTTCGTATGCACGACCTCAGTGATAAGGATACCGGCATTGCCGGCAATCATGCGGCCGGGCTCGAACAACAGCCGGCAGTTGAGGGGCGCGACTATGCGCTTTACCACTGCCGCATACTCATCGGGGTGCGGAGGAATATCGTTGGTGCCGCGGTAGGGGATGCCGAGGCCGCCCCCAAGATTGATAAACTCGATGTCGTGACCACTGCCGCGCAGATCAGTAACCAGATCGGCGAGCAGCGAGAAAGCCTGTTCAAAGGGCTCCAGATCCGTCACCTGGCTGCCGATATGCATGTCGATGCCGTGCATGGCGATGTTTGGAAGCTCTGCGGCGCGGGCATAGACCTGCTGGGCATCCAGCCAAGAGATGCCAAATTTATCCTCAGCTTTGCCGGTTGAGATCTTGCGGTGGGTGCGCGCATCCACATCCGGATTGATGCGCAGGGAGGCCGGTGCAATCTTGCCAAGGTCGCCGGCCACCTGATTGAGCAGCTCAAGTTCTGATTCAGATTCAACGTTGAAGCAGAATATATTCTCGGCAAGAGCATCGGCCATTTCTGCTGCCGTCTTGCCGACACCGGAGAAGACGATGCGTTCGCCGGGAACACCTACCGCACGGGCACGCCGCAGTTCGCCACCTGAAACAATGTCCATTCCAGCACCAAGGTCTGCAAGGGTCTTGAGAACGGCAAGATTGGAGTTGGCTTTGATCGAATAGCAAATGAGGGGGTTTACGGAACGAAGGGCCTCCGAAAAAACCCGGTAATGACGCTGCAATGTGGCGGTTGAATAGCAATAGAACGGCGTTCCGACGTCTGCAGCAATGCTGCGCAGGTCAACGTCCTCGGCATGAAGAATGCCGTCTCGATAATCAAAGTGATGCATTTGGATCCAGCTCCCAGGTCGGAGCGCTAATCAATGAGCACGTCAAGGATGAAGGGATTGTCTTCTTCCGGCTCCTGCTGGACGATGGTGCCAGGGCTTTCCTCGACTGTCGGGGTTGGCGCTGGTTCAAGCGCACCACGTCGTCCGCACGCGGAAAGACCCACGGCGGTAACGATCAACAGCACTGTACACAAACGGCCCAACGACACAGGACACCTCTTCCCGCAATAAGTTGCCATGAATACCCCATACGGCACCCGATTTCTACGCCTTTCCGCAGTGATCGGCTAGTGGGATGGTGATTTTATGGTGATGTTACCAGAGGTTTGAGATTTGCCTGCACTGCAAACGTCAACGGAGGCCTCAACCCATGCAGCTTGATAGCGCCATGCCTCGCGGTTTTTACGGCGACGTTGAAGAGGTTGCTTCTATTCGTTGGTCCGGTGATTCGTCCGCTCCAGCGAAATCCTGAAGTTCAATCAGGTCGAAGGAGAAAGTTGCACCCTCACCAGGGTTCGACACCACGCGAATCTCGCCGCCGTGATTGTCGATTATGGATTTGCAAATACTGAGGCCGAGCCCGGTTCCTTGTTTGGCACGGGTGTTGGAAGAATCGACCTGCGCAAATTTCTCAAAGATCTCCTGATGCATTCGCGGGTCGATGCCTTGTCCCCGGTCGCTCACCGAGAAGCGGATCATGCCGTCTGTACGAGAAAGCCGGATGATCACGACTTCGTCCCTGGGGGAGAATTTCGCGGCGTTTGACATCAGGTTTGTGAGAACCTGTACAAGACGAAGAGGGTCAGCGCTAACCCACGCCTGACCCAGGTCCTCTTCCATCTGAAACGTCACCCCGTATTCGATGCCGTAGGTTTCTGTCTCAGTTAGTGTCTGACGGCTGAGGGCAACGATATCCAATGGTTCAAAATGGAACTCCAAACGACCGGCCTCGATCTTTTGAACATCCAACAGATCATTGACGAGAACGGCAAGCCGCTCGGCATTGTTGTGGGCTATTGTCAGAAGGGGTTGAGCTTGGAGGGGAATGTCGCCGACAGCGCCTCTGCTTATCAAACCAAGTGCACCGACGAGTGATGTGATCGGTGTCCTCAGTTCATGGCTCACCAGGGAAACGAACTCACTCTTGAGTTCCATGTTTCTTTCGCGTGCCGTTACATCTGTGTAGGTCAAGAGCCGACCGCCGTCGGGCAAGGGCAGGCATTTGAACTCAAGAATTGTCCCATCTGTACGGCGTGACAGGGAAGGTTTGCCGTCGGCTTTAATGAGCGATTCCCGGCGCTTGCCAACATATTCAGGCCACTCGGTGTCCGGAACATCGTAAATTCCGGTGCTGCGCAAAAAGCCAATCATCTGATCGAACGTCGGTTTGCTCTCGGCAAACTCGTCGGGAACATTCCACATTCTGCAGAATGATTTGTTGATGAGCCTCGTGCTCAAATCCGGACCGACAAACATGACACCATGATCAATGCCGGAAATGACAGCGTCAAAATCCTGCAGGATCGCTTCCTTCAGTTGCAGTTCCTGATTGATCCGCTTGGCCGCTTTTCCAAGTTCGAGTTCATCAACAACAACGGCTGCCAGTTCGCTCAAGAGCACCACTTGTTCATCAGTAAGGTTGCGTGGTACGCGATCAATGACACACAGCGTACCAAGGTTATGACCGGACGCTGTCTTCAGGGGCGCGCCTGCATAGAAGCGAATTTTCGGATCCTGCTGTACCAGTGGATTATCCCGGAACCTTGGGTCATCCAGGGCGTTAGGAACCACCATCACCTTGTTTTGTATAATGGCGTAAGTGCAGAAAGAAACTTCACGGGGTGTTTCTGTCGCGTCCAGCCCCTGACGTGATTTGAACCATTGGCGTTCTTCCGCGATCAATGTAACCAGGCATATGGGCACGTCCAAAAGCCGGCATGCCATGCGTGTAACCCGGTCGAAGCCTTCTTCAGGTTCGCTATCCAGCACATTATAGCTTCTGAGAGCGGCGATGCGCTCTGCCTCGTTATCCGGCAATGGAATGTGCATATTTTCCACTATCATAAGGGAACCTGGGTGTTCGGAGCGAGCGCAAGCATGCACTGAAGGCCGTACTCTTCGGCACGGTTGTGACGGGCGTCATTCAATTTGACGCCAGAAACTTTGCTGCACGTTTCTGAACCTTAATCCTCCCCCGTTACGAGGGAGTTAACAGAAATTAACCAAGCTTCCTCGCTCGATCAACAAGATCAAAGCATCGTTGCATGTTTTTGAACCACAATTTTGTGGCGAAAATGGTTCCTAGTGTCTGGTTTCCGGCGGATTGCCGGTCAACCCGAAGCGCTTCGGGCTTTTTACTCTTCAATGACAGGCAACCGGGCCCGCAACTCATTCTTGGCGATCTTCTCCAGGGTTGAGCGAGGCATGTCATCCACGGTGATCACATCGCGCACAACTTTGAAGTCGGCAAGCTTTTCGCGGCAGACATCGATAAGGCTTTGCTTCAGGTCTTCGGGTGCCTTGTCGGCAGGAATGACGAAGACAACCGGCACCTCGTCCAGCATGAAGTGTTTTTGGGCAACGACAGCGCACTCGCTGACCCAGCCGGTTTCGAGAATGACAGCTTCGATCTCCGATGCCGCAACGTTCTCTGCACCGACTTTGAGCATGTCCTTGTCACGGTCACCAAAGGTGAGATTGCCTTCACCATCCATGTTGATGATGTCGCCGGTATCAAACCAGCCATCCGCATCAAACGCCTCGGCGTTGGCTTGCGGGTTGCGGAAGTATTCCTTGAACAGGCTGACACCACGCACACCGCGAATGAAGAGCCTGCCTCTTTCCCCGGCCACAATATGGCGGCCGTCGGGATGACGAATGGCAATGTCATATCCAGGCGAAACCCTGCCTATGCACATGCGCGGGCCCGGGTGATCAGGGTCGCCGACAATGCCGTGCGTGATTGTTTCGGTCATACCCCACCAGCCAAAGGTCTTGATGCCGAACGTGGCTTCGACTTCTGGGACATGCACCGCAGGCCCCCAGAAACGGAAACTGTGATCGGGCGGGGCTGGCTGTTTCAAGAGCGCCTTGACGCAGAACGGAATCAGCGAGCTCCAGGTACATTTGTGCCGGCGGGCTGTGTCCCAGAAGCGTGAGGCAGAAAACCTCGGCTGAACAACCATCGTGCCGCCGACCCAAAGCGTTCCCAGCATTGAGTAGGATTGGGCATTTGTATGAAACAGGGGCAGAAAGATTTGCGTAATGTCGTCCCCGGCAAGGCGCATGTGGGCGGCATTCAACTGCGCTCCCCAGATGGCATTCCCGTGGGTCCATAAGACCGCCTTGGGCCGTGATGTTGTGCCTGAAGTAAACTGAATGCCGAGGTCCGCCGATGAATCATGCGCACGGCCTGGTGCGTTTCCTTTTTCTGCAAGAAGTTCTGCATAGGTGAGGTGGGCGATATCACCAGGAACTGACGCCGGTTTGCCTGCGTCGTTGTCTGTAACGGCCAGGAACTTGATGCCTGGCGCTGTGTCATGAACCAATTGTGCAAAACAAGGCTGGGTGATCGCTGCCACAACGTCTGCGTGCTCTGCGAAATAGAGCATGTCGCGTTCAACCGAGCGGGTGTTTGTGGATACGGCAATGGCGCCGATGCGGGCGCAGGCAAACCAGGAGATGACAAACTCGGGGCAATTTTCCAGATGCAAAAGCACGCGGTCTCCAGACCTGACGCCGCGTTTATGCAAGGCGACCGCGACCGCTTCGACGTTGCGGGCAAACTCACGGTAGCTCCAGGTTTTGGCTTTACGGTCAAACGGTGCCCAGATCATGAAACTCTTGTCGGGTACGCGTTCGACCCACTGCTGAAGCAGCCAGGGCACATCGCGGCCCTCCACCATAGCCTGGTGGGATTGATCTATCGCGTCCGGCAGTTCAGCCATGGGGTGGCCTTTCGATTTGTTATTGCGGTCCTGTTTACACCAGGCTTTGTTTGCGAGCCATGCAAAGCATGCTAGGGCAGTTGCGAAGCTGCAGCATGTCCCAACTTGAGCAGGCCGGTCATGCTTAGATCGATCATACTTGAATCGTTTTTGGGCGGGAATTTGTGAGCTTCCAAAAGAGTGTAGCTGAGATAGGAATAAGTTGATGGCTGTTGGTTACAAGAAAGTATTGCCTGTACTGGTGGGAATGGGCCTGCTCGCCGGGCTTGGTCTTGCGCAAGCTGGTGACGGTGGTCTCGGCAACGCAGCAGGAAAACCTCAACCTGAGCCTGAACCGCAATCTCAACAGGGCGGGCAATTTCAACAAGGCGGACAATCTCAGCAAGGCGGGCAGTCGCAGCCGCCACAGGGCTATTTTACGCTGGAATCCATGTTTCAGGAACCCAACAATCGCTGTCTCGAAAGTAATCAGGTGTCAGCGGGCGCGACGCTTGGCGGCGCGACATTCATGGATATCTGCCAGCATGTGACAGGGCAGTTGTGGAAGGCTATTCCGGAAGACAACGGTTATTTTCGCCTGACGTCGATGTTCCTCGAAGATCAGAACAAATGTCTTGAGGGCAGCCGGCCATTTGCGGAGGGTGATTTTCTGAACGGCGCCGCACGCATGGACCCCTGCGGGAATTACTCCGGCCAGTTCTGGCGCCTCATTCCCCATGATACCGGCTACTTCCAGATCACCAATATGTTCCTCGAGGGCGAAAACCTCTGCCTTGAGAGCAGCACCCCTGAAACACAGGGTGATCCTCTCAATGGCGCGGCGCGCATGGACCCCTGCGGCAACTACTCCGGCCAGCTCTGGAAGATGACGCCAAGCGGCTAGAGCGTTTCACGTCGACCTGAATTGCTTTATCCCGACGCTTCTGCCGCAACGGCCCGCCGATAGGCAAGGGTTGCCAACGCCAGATCACCCATAGCATGGCCCCGGAAAATGAAGGCGGTGCGATCAGTGTCATGCTCGCGGCCAGAGAACCTGTCCAGCACCAGATCGGTCAGATCACCGGTGACATGGTCGAGCGATACAATCTTGTTCGGCAGTGATTTTTCCTGTGCGAGGTCATCGATGGCAAGCTGGTCGAACGCGGCGAAGGTCTCCTTGTGCCAGGGTACAGAGAGATCAGTGACGGTTGTGAAGCTGCCCGGCTTCATCCAGTTGGCATCAAGAAAGGGTTCCAGGCCGCTGGAGTAGGTTATCGACGTGGTGAGCAGATCGGCTCCCTCAAGGGTATCTTGAGCAGAACTGCAAACTTCGGACGTCAGGCCCAACTGGTCTGCAAGCCCACACAATTTGTCGATGTTGGTCTGCCCGCGCCCAAATGCCTTAACGTGTGAAAGCGGAAACATTTCTGCAAAGGCTGTCAAATGGCTCCGGGCCTGAACACCGCAGCCGATGAAGGCGGCGACTGTTGATGACTTTCGAGCCATGCGATCGGCCGCAAGGGCGCTCAGACCGGCGGTGCGCACGGCCGTAATCCAGTTGCCGTCGAGTATGGCAACGGGCAGGCCCGTTTCGCTGTCCAGCATGGTCACGACGCCATTTATCTGCGGTAGACCGCGATCAGGGTTGCGGGGATTGAGCACGACGGTCTTTACAGTCAGCAAAGAAGGGTC
>JAJFHB010000476.1 GCA_021775795.1 Hyphomicrobiales bacterium
TGCAGAAACTCGAAACGCCGCAGACGGTCCGCTGATTCCATTGCCGAGGTCAGCAAGACGAACACATCCTCAAGCCTCTTGGCTTGGCTGGCCGCTTTGCAACTCCACAATCAGTTCCTTGATAATCGGCAGGGGACGGCAATCGTTGAGGAAGTCTATGATGACATCTCGATGCTCAGGTTTGGACCAGATCGTCTGCCGATCCAGACCGGGGTACCCCTGTTTGTTAGCAGCCTCCACCGCCATGACAATAATCTCGTGACGCATCGGGCCATCGCGCAGGAAGTCCTCCTCGGGAAAGTTTTCGGGCAGGCCGTATTCGGCGGCGCGTGTGGTTTGCATCGCAGTTGATCCTATGTTGGTGGATGGGGGCGCGGTTCGCGCCCCCACGTGTTTGCTATTCGGTATCCACGACAGCACGGATCCGATCGATCCCGCCGACGTTGTCGGCATAGCTTTCCCAGAACGGCTCCATTGCGGCCTGCCATAGTGTCAGGTCGGTCTCCACAATCTCCGCGCCCAGCGCCATTGTGTTTGCCATCGAGACGTCCTGCGCAGCCGCAGCCAGCTCGTTGAAATAGTCAGTGGACTGGTCGGCAGCCTTCTGGAAGGCGTCCTTCTGTTCGTCGGTAAGCCCATCGTAGAAGTTGTTATCGAAATACATGACCCCCAACGCCCAGATGTGATTGGTCTCTGTCAGGTAAGGGGCGACCTCGAAAAGTTTCAGCGCGTCGTAGCCTGACTTGGTCATGTCCATGTAATCGACCACGCCAGTCTCAAGTGCGCCGTAGGCTTCGGTGATCGGCACAGCGGTGGGATTCGCCCCAAGGCTTGACCACAGATCGACATGCAGCTGGCTGGGCAGCACGCGCATGGTTTGACCGTCGACGTCCGCTGGGCTCGTAATCGGTTCCTTCGAGATCACGTTGCGCGACCCGTAGGTAACAAAGCTGAGCACGGTGAAACCCTGCGCCTTATACAGTGCCTTCATTTCCTGCCCGATGTCCCCCGCCATCACGGCATCGATATGGTCGTGGCTGCGGAACATAAAGGGCATGTCAAATAGCGCACCTTCCGGCACCCAGGTGGTGAGGTTGGCGATTGTGGACAGGCTGCCAGTGATTGAGCCGAGCAAGATGCCCTCGGCTTCTTCTTTCTCGCCGCCCAAGGCGCCATCAGTGATGACATTGACCTCGAATTGGCCAGGCAGCATTTCTTCCATTAGTTCGCCGAACCGTACCCAGACCTGGGTTTGCGGCTTTGCCTCGGCATAAAGCGAAGTGACCGTCATCGTAATTGGCTCCGCCTGGGCGGTCGCGGTCCCAAGTGTGGCGGCGGCGGCAAGGGTCAGCGCGGAAAATCCAACGCGCAGCCCCTTGGTCCAAGCATGTGAAACGTGTCGCATATCTGTCTTCCTTCCTCTCTTGGTTGTGATGTCGACCTGGTGCGCGGTTCTCTTGGCCGCTTCGGTCACCAGTTCGCCGGCAGTTGCCCAAGACCTTATGAGGCCACTGGGGATTATGTGATCAGCGAAAGCGCGATCAGCAAAATTCTTAATATATCCCACGCGCAGGCCATTCACCCGGGCATGTGAATCGTGGTGCATGTCTATATCCCTTCGTTCCTTCCCTAATTCTTTTTCTTGGTTATGGGTCCGATGTGGCGCAGCTTTCTTATCCACTTCGGTCACCAGCCTTCCAGCAGTTGTCCAAGGCCGAGTGAGACCTCCGGTACATAGGTGATCAGCGCAAGCGCGATCAACAGAACGCCAATGAAGGGCAGCAGATGCCGAAATACCGCGTGAACCGACGTGCCCGACACGGAACTGGTTATGTAAGCAAGCATGCCCACCGGGGGCGTCAGTCCCCCCAACATCAGGTTGACAACGATCACGATGCCGAAATGTATGGGATCCACCCCGACGACGATCATCGCGGGCATCAAAAGTGGCGTCAGGATCAGGATGGATGCCCCGATGTCCAGGAGCATCCCAAAGACCAACAATATTACGTTGGCCAGCAGCAGCAGCAAAATGGGGTTGTCAGTCAGCCCCGGCAGGCCGCGCACGATGTCCTGAGGCACTTGCTGGCTGACCAGCACAAAGGCAAAGGGACTGGCCGCCCCGATCAGGAATCCCACCAGTGCCGCATCCACGGCCGCTTCGCGCAGGGTCTGGTAGAAGCTCACCGGGCTCCAGGCGCGATAGATCACGACCCCGAGAACAAAGGCATAGGCAACCGCCAGTACGCCAGCCTCTGTCGGGGTAACGACGCCAAAGCGGATACCGCCGATGATCAGCAACGCCAACAGCATCACCGGCATGGCATGCACGAAGGTGCGGGCGCGCTGGGCCATGTTTGCACGCGGCGTGTCGCCACCGTAGCCGCGCCGCAGCGAGATTACGTAGATCAGCGCCATCAGCATCAACGCCATCAGGATGCCGGGCATGACCCCTGCCAGCCATAGTTTTCCAACTGACAGGTTGGCCGCCGCAGCAAGGATCAACAGCGCAATCGAGGGCGGAATAACGTTGGGCAGCGTGGCCGAGGCTGCTGTGACCGCACAGGAAAACGGCGCGGAATAACCTCGCTCCACCATCTGCGGAACCAGCAGCTTTGTCCCAAGTGCTGCGTCGGAATAGCTTGATCCCGATACCCCTGCATAAAGCCCGCTGGACACAATGTTGACCTGCGCCAACCCTCCGCGCATATGTCCGACAAGAGCTGAAGCGAAATCCATCAGTCGGTGTGTAAGCCCGCCCGAATTCATCAGCGCGCCTGCCAGGATGAAGAACGGAATCGCCAGCATCAGGAACTTGGTTGAACCTTTGACGATGTTTTGAACCACTGCTGCGGGCGGCAGGATGTCGCCTGCAAAATTGGCGATAAAAGCTGAAAATAGCATGGCGAAGGACACCGGCGTGCCGATGCAAAGGGCAACCGCAAAGGACACCCCCATTGCCACCACCGCATCGAACTGGCCCAGAACACTGGTCAGTTCATCCTGCAGGAACAGATACACCAATGCGGCCAAAAGTATGGATGCAGGTCCCTGCCAGCGGTCTTCATTCTCATCGAAGCCACGCAGGGCAAGGTAGATCAGACCCAACGTGCACGATACCGGGATCGCCACGTAGGGCGTCCATTGCGGCAGTTGCAGGGTTACGTTCGTTCCCCCAATCAGCCGTATCAAGGTGGTGCCGCCGAAAAGAAGCATGATCGTGGTGTAGGCGATGATGAAATTCGCCATAAAGTTTACTGTGCGCTGGCCCGCGCGCGGCAGCATTTCTACAAATAACGTAAGCACCAGATGGGTGCGCAAGCGGTGCGCCAACGGTACACCTAACAGGATTACCACGGTGAACAGCCACCGCGCTGCGTCCAGCGCCCATATAAAGGACGAATCGAAACCGTAACGCGCAACCACGTTGGCCAACACGATGGTCACCAACGCCACCAGAGCCAGCACCGCCGCTGCTCCGATTACGAGGTCCAGAACCCGCAGCACCGCACGAGCGTTGCGCTGCAGTCCGTTTGCAGGTGCAAGCTGGGGTTCGGGGAGCTCGGCGGTGTCAGCGGGCGACGGCAAGGGCCTGTCCTCCTCTTGTACTCACACCCGCGTGGCGGCTGCCGTCGGCACGGGATGCAACGGCGCACAACCGACCTTCGATCCAGCTGCCCACAACGCTGACTGAGTGGCCGAGCGCGCGGAGCGCCTCGATCTCATTCGCGTCGAAACGGTCCTCAAGGACCAGCGTTCCTGGTTGGGCCCCCCTTGGGTAAAAGGAATTGACCAGATGATTGGTATGAAAACCTGGGGCGTCAAGCGCTGTCTGCAGAGACTGCCCCTGCACCAGATGCCGTGCAAGGAAGGCTAATTGCCACTGGTCCTGCTGATCCCCGCCCGGAGTGCCAAGGGCAAGCACGTCGCCGTTCCCATTCGTTACCAGGGTTGGTGTCAGGGTTGTTCGGGGGCGTGTGCCAGGCACCAGAGCGGAGGGAGAGTTTTCATCCAGCCACATCGTCTGCGCACGGGTGCCAAGGGCAAACCCCAACTCTGGAATTAACGGCGAAGATTGCAGCCAGCCGCCCGAGGGCGTGGCCGACACAACGTTGCCCGCGGCATCCGCGATGCTGAGGTAGCTGGTGTCACCCACAGCATGCGCCACGTAGGTGCCCTGCTCCTGCCCTGTCAGGCCGCTCTGCCCTGCCATTTCCGTTTCCTCGTAGACGATCGTTGGCTCGCCCCCGCCATAGGCTGCCAGCAGCCCCACATCGCGATGACGCTGCATGCAGGCATCATAGTTCGGCATCCACGCCGGGTCGCCGCCGGGGCGAAACGCGACAGAGGCGTGTTTTCCGATCAGATCGCGCCGTTCCTGCACATAACTCTCTGACAACAGGTGCTGCAGCCGCGCCTCCATCGACTTCGCGTCGCCGGACAAGCCGTAATGCGCATCGCGGTCAGCCATCGCCAGCTTGGTGGATTCAGCCAGGAGATGCACGAACTCTGCACTCTGCGGGTCGAGTGCCCGTACTCTCTCCACATCCAGCAGATTGAGCGCTTGCAGTAGCGTTGGCCCTTGGGTCCAAATGCCACATTTGTGCACTAAGTGCCCATTAAATCCGGTGCTGAGTGTCGGCTCCACATTGGCGCGCCACCCGGCCATGTCTTCCCCGGTCAGAACCGCACCATGCACGCGGCCCGATACGTCCATCACACGGGTCTTAGCGCAGAATGTGTCGATGGCGTCAGCGATGAACCCGTCGGACCAGATCTCACGTGCAGCGGCAATCCGGCCCGCGCGGTCGGGGGCCGATTGCGCCGTCTCATCGATCAAACGCCGCCAGATCGCGCCAAGCGTGGGGTTCGCCAGCAGCGCGCCCACGGGCGGCGGCTTGCCGTCTTCGTCCAGGTACATCGCGGCCGAGGTAGGCCAGTACCGGCAAAACATCGGGGCGGCAGCACGCAGAGTATCGTGCAGGCGCTGATCCACGAGAACACCGTTTTCGGCATAGGTGATGGCCGGCCCCAGCGCCTCAGCCAGTTCGATCGTGCCATGTTCTGCCAGCAGGTGCATCCAGGCGTCGAACGCTCCAGGCACCACGGCGGACAGCATTCCCGTTCCGGGGATCATGTCCAGTCCCAGCGCGCTAAAATGATCCATCGTCGCCGCGGCCGGCGCGGGCCCCTGGCCACAGACACTGCTGATCCGTCTTGTATCGGCTTCGTGCAGCATAATCGCCACGTCGCCTGCGGGGCCGTTGTGGTGTGGCTGCGCAACCTGCATCACCAGCCCCGCGACCACCGCGCCGTCGAAGGCGTTGCCGCCCCGCTCCAGCACACCCATGGCCGCCTGGGTTGCCAACCAGTGTGTTGATGCGACCGCACCGAACCATCCCGAAACCTCGAGCCGTCCCGCAATCATATCTGTTTCGCCAAGCAGAAGATCATCGGCTAACAATTTCATGGTTTCGGAATCCAAACAAGACCAATCCGCGCCAAACACTCCAATTGGTTCGCTTGGTCATCGCTTGGTCCACTATGGTCCGAGATTTGAGCGCACGTCGGAAAGGTGGGTGCGGATAGCGGCACGCAAGGTGTCGGCATCACGCGCTTCTAGTGCTTTGAGGATCTCCTCATGCTGACGCTGGTAAACACGTTGCCGGTCCACGGTCAGACCCCGCCGGCGCACGTTGGCCCAAGAGCGCGACTGGCGCACCGTCTGGATACGCGTGATGATCCCGGTCAGGTAGGAGTTCTTGGCCGCTAATGTGAGTGCCATGTGGAACTGGTGATCCATTTCCTCGAACTGAACCATGGAAATGCTTCGGCGGCCACGATCGACCAGTTCGCCAATCGCTGCCACATCGGCTACCGACGCCCTGCGTACAAGCAAATCGGCCAACTGAGGCTCGATCAACAGGCGAACTTCCATCAACTCCTCGGGGCTCACGGCCTCGATATCCTCGTCGCTGATCGCATCGTCACCGGGTTGCCGCGCAACAAAGGTGCCGCGCCCCACCGTGCGGCTGATCCGTCCGTCACGCACAAAATGCTCCAGGACCCGCCGCACACGGGTCCGGGCGATGTCAAAATCCTGCGATAACGCGCGTTCTGTCGGCAGACGCATCCCACCGACCCATTTGCCGCTGCTCAGGTTTTCTTCAATCGCCTGGCGCAGCCGGTCCCCGCCATCAAGATCGGGTAGCGGCGCATATGTCTCGTCATCGGCCATCGGTTTCCTCTCACTGCGGATGATGATTTGTACAAGCAGGAGTGGAAAAGGACAATTGGTTCTTCATTGGTTTTATTGCCCGCGCAATGACAACTTCCGGAAAAAGCTAGACGGAGGTCATCGCGGGTCGGCAGAAAACGGGGCTGCCTGGCGGTGTTGTGAGGTTCAGTCTGCGGGCTATGAGTCGCTCAGGACTCGTCAGTTATGCGGTACGCACAACTGCAATCCGTCTGGCATTCAGCGAGCCAGCATGAACCGAGCCGCCCGCTCCGCGATCATCATTGTCGGCGCGTTGGTGTTTCCAGATGTGATGTTTGGCATCACGGAGGCATCAGCAATCCTCAGCCCGCGCACCCCGCGCAGGCGCAGTTCGGGGTCGACCACCGCGCGTGCGTCTTCGGCAGCACCCATCCGGCAGGTGCCAACGGGGTGAAAGACCGTCTTGGCCTGCGCGGCGATGTGCGCCTCGAGATCGGCATCGGTGTCCACACGCTCCGGGCTGGTGCGCACCACGATCAGGTCCTGCATCGCCGGGGATTCCAATATCTTCAGCCCCAGGCGCAGTCCCCGCAACATACTCAGTCTGTCGGCGAGCACGGACAATACGTTGGCCGCCAGCGCAATCCCGCTTTTGGGGTCCGCCCCGCGAAGCCGCATCGAGCCGCGCGACTGCGGGTTCAATACACAGGCGGAAAAGCCCAGCCCGTGTCCATCCGCCCGGGTGCCATCAGAGGCGAGCGAAAAGGCCGGCATGAAATGGTACTGGATGTCGGGGCGCCCGAACCCGCCGGTATCCGCGAAGCCGCCACATTCAAGAATGTTGGACGTCATCAACCCCCGCCGCGTTGCCAGGTATTGCACCATGTGCCATGCGCCGCGCAAACCCCGGTCGTGCCCAAAGACCGAGTCTGGGCGTTTCAATCGCGCCTCGATCGGGACGGCGACGTGGTCCTGAAAGTTCTGACCGACACCCGGCAGATCATGATGCACCGCGATCCCCATCTCATGCAGATGAGCTGCGGGCCCAAGGCCCGAGCGCATCAAGATCGCCGGTGTTGCCAGCGTGCCAGCGCTCAGCACCACCTCGCCTGCCGCGTGCAGCACCTGGCCATCCTCTAGCGCGACGCCGGTGGCACGCAAATCTTCCACGATCACCCGCGCAACCTTTGCGCCGGTCATCACTTCGAGATTTTTACGCTTAAGGGCAGGCTTCAGGAATGCCCGTGCCGACGACCAGCGACGCCCGCCCCCGGTGGTGGTCTGGTAAAAACCCACCCCTTCCTGCTGCGCGCCATTGAAATCGGGGTTACGCGGCAGCCCGGCCTCCTCTGCAGCTGTCAGAAAAGCCTCACACAGTGGGTGCCGGTGACGCGGGTCGGACACACGCAGCGCGCCA
>JAJFHB010000477.1 GCA_021775795.1 Hyphomicrobiales bacterium
CGGTGGGCTTAAGATCCAGACCATTCACGCCTTTTGTGAAAGTCTGTTGCATCGCTTTCCGCTGGAAGCCGAAATACCACCGGGATTTGAGGTTCTCGATGATGCCGCCCGCCACGAATTGATGGCGGAAGTGCGGGCTGGCGTCCTCTTCCAGGCGGCAGGAGCGTCCGGCAGTCTCGGCACGGCCCTGCGGACTGTCGTTTCTCATGTGCAATCGCAGGCCTTCGACGAACTGCTTGGAGAATTGCTCTCGAAGCGTTCCCTGCTTGCAGAAGCGAAGGAGCGTTTCGGTGACGGGGACGCATTCACGCATGTCCTCCGGCAGGTGCATGGTCTGGAGGATGGTGTCGATCCGCAAATGGTCATGCGCGATGTTCTGGAAACGCAATGCTCCCCAGAGGAGTTTTCCGTCAGAGCACTGCAGCTCGCCAGCGGTTCAAAAAAGGACGTGACGTTTGCTGATCGCCTGCGCGCAGCTCTTGCGGGCGTTTCACTCGAGACAAGGTTCGCAGCCTTTCTGGATGCCTTCCTCACAAAAAAAGACCGCACGCCGCACAGCAGCCCTGTTACCAAGGGTTTGCAGGCTGATTACCCTGACCTGCTTGCCTGGGTGGAACACTGGGCCGAGATCGCGCGCCAGGCCCATGAGCGCTATTGCGCCGCCACCGTGTGCACGGCAAGTGGCGCCTTGTTGCACCTGGCGGACGCTGTTCTCGATGCCTATGAGCAGGAAAAGCAGCGTCGCGCCTTGCTTGATTATGATGATCTGGTAACCCGCACTGCAACACTGTTTGAAAGCCATAATGCGGCCTGGGTGCTCTACAAGCTGGATGGCGGGCTTGACCATATTCTCGTCGACGAAGCCCAGGACACAAGCCGTGAACAGTGGAACGTCATTGTCAGGCTGAGTGAGGAGTTCTACGCCGGGGCTGGAACCGCCGGTAAAGTGCGTACCCTTTTTGCGGTGGGCGACGAGAAACAGTCGATTTTCAGTTTCCAGGGTGCAAACCCCCTCATGTTCGAGGCCATGCGCCGTTACTTCGGGGAACGCATTAGCGAGGCCAATCAGAAGTTTGAAAGTGTCCCGCTGACGATCTCTTTTCGCTCCACCCCGGTGGTGCTTGATGCGGTTGACAAGGTTTTTGCCGCGGAAGAGGCAACGGGCCTGACCCAGTCCGAAGAGCCGCCGCTTCACCAGGCGTTTCGCCAGAACGAGCCTGGCCGCGTTGAAATCTGGCCGGTAGTCGAGCCGGACGACGAGCCGGAGCGCGATAACTGGGAAGCGCCGCTCGACAGTGACAGCACCCACAGCCCGCGGCGCCGGCTGGCACAAAAAATTGCCGAACAGATTGCCGAGTGGCAGGTCAACGACGAGCGCCTCGAAGCATCGGGCCGACGCATTGAGCCCGGCGACATTTTGATCCTGGTGCGCCGCCGCAATGCCTTTGTCGATGCCATGGTGGCCGAACTCAAGCAGCGCAATATACCCGTTGCCGGTGCTGACCGGCTGAAGTTGACGACGCACCTGGCGGTCATGGATCTCATTTCTCTGGGGCGTTTCGTTGTGCTGGAGCAGGACGATCTGGCGTTAGCCGAAGTGCTGAAGAGCCCGCTGGTGACGCGCGCAGACGGTGCGCCAATCGATGATGATGACTTGCTCCAGCTCGCTGATGGCCGACGCGGCACCCTGTGGCAGGCGCTTGAGCATCACGCCGCGTCAGATGCCCGCTACACCCCGGCACACGACACCTTGAGGCTGTGGCGTAATCTGGGCGGCTGGCAGCGGCCCTTTGAGTTCTACAGTGCCGTGCTGGGTGGGCATAAGGCCCGTCAGAGGTTGGCAGGTCGCCTGGGCAGTGAAGTTCATGACCCCATAGATGCCTTTCTGGGAGCAGCGCTTGACTATGAGCGCCGGGCAACACCGAGCCTAGAAGGTTTTTTGCACTGGCTAGGGGCATCGGACGCAGATATTCGCCGCGACATGGAGCACGGTAAGAACGAAGTTCGCATCATGACGGTCCATGGCGCCAAGGGGCTTGAGGCAGGCATCGTGTTCCTGCCCGATACCTGCACTGTTCCCGATGCGCGGAACGTTCCCGACATTGTCGCTCTCGAGATTGATGCGCCGGGCAGCGAGACAATTGACATGCCGTGTTGGCGCGTCTCTTCAAGTGTCGAAACGCCACCGGTTACAAGAGCCAGAGAGAAGCTTCGGCGTCAGGCTCTGGAAGAGAACAACCGGTTGTTATATGTCGCCATGACCCGCGCCAGAGATCGTCTGTACATCTGTGGCTATGGCACACGAAACAAGCGTTCGCCGGAATGCTGGTATGATCTGGTGCGCCGTGGCCTGGAACCGTTTGCCGACAGGATTGTCGATGCAGCCGGTGATGAGGTGTGTCTGCGCATGGAAGAGAAGGGCGAGCTTCGGCAGGGTGCGGACGAACCGCCTGGTGCCGTGCGTTACACATCTGAGGCCCCGCCGCCCTGGGCCGGGCGTGTGCTGCCGCCGGAGTTGCCGGCGTCGAGTATTATTGCACCGTCAAGTCTGGAACTCTCGGATGCGGGCGATGGCACCTATGCGGGCGCAGCGGAGCAGGCCATTGCTTCGCCGCTGGCAGGCTCGAACCAGCATCGGTTCAAACGCGGCCGTCTCATTCATCTGCTGTTGCAGACCTTGCCTGAATGCAGCCTCGAGCTTCGGCGTGAACGGGCGGAGAGGTTTCTGGCAAAACCTGGCCATGGACTGACACAAGATGAGCAAAGTGAAATACTGGAAGCAACGCTGGGTGTGCTTGAAAACCAGGAAATCGCATGGGTGTTCGGTCCTGGAAGCCGGGCCGAGGTACCCGTTACAGGGGTGATACCCGTGTTGGATGCTCATTACCGTGAAACGGCAATTTCAGGGCAGGTCGATCGTCTTGCTGTCCGTGAACAAGACATCATGATCATCGATTTTAAAACAAATCGCCCGGCACCGGCTTCATTGCAATCGGTTCACCCCGCCTATGTGCGCCAGATCGCAGCCTATCGTCTGGCGATACAGCGCATCTTTCCCAATCGCATCGTCCGCGGTGCCCTGATCTGGACAGATGGCCCTCGTTTCATGGAACTTCCTGCTGAAATGCTTGCCTCTGCCTTGCCTGTGGGCTGAACAGGCAAACACGTTTTCGCGAAATGCCGTTGACGGCCGTCCGCACCACTTGACCTTCCATAGTGCCGCACCTACGTTCAGCAGAGAACTTGCCGCTGCCCCCGCGGCACGATTAGCGTGCGGTGTAGACACCGTTTCGCATGAAAGGAAAATCTATGGCTACGCACCCGGTTTCCGATTCGTCCTTCGAAGACGATGTTTTGAACTCATCCGAGCCTGTGGTTGTCGACTTTTGGGCCGAATGGTGTGGCCCCTGCAAACAGATTGGCCCGGCGCTCGAAGAGATCGCAAATGAGCTTTCGGACAAGGTTCGCGTTGCCAAGATCAATATTGATGACAATCCCTCAACGCCGTCAAAATATGGCGTCCGGGGTATTCCGACATTGATGATCTTCAAGGATGGCGAAGTCGCCTCTGTACAGGTAGGCGCGCTTCCGAAGGGTAAGATCCTCGAATGGATTGAAGGCGCCATCTGAGCCGTCTGACGGCATCAGCAACAATATGACGGGCAGGCTTGTCGGGCCTGCCCTTTTTGTTGGGCTTGCGTGAAACGCTCTAAGCGGTTTCCGCTTCCTGCAGCGCCAGAACATGCCCGGCAAAATACAACGACCCGCATATAAGCACGCGGGGTGGTTCATCCTCTCCGATCGTACAGGCGCCAAGCGCCATCTCGACGGTGGGAGCGGGTTGAGCATCAAAGCCAAGGCTAAGGGCTATGGCGCAGATCTCATCCGCAGGAACGGCGTTTTCCTCACCGGGAATGGTGACGGCGATGATCTTGTGGGCAAGCCCCTGGAATGGTGCCAGATAGCCGCCCACATCCTTGCTGTTTATCATGCCCATGATCAGGACCAGGGGGCGTGAGACCCGCTCTTCCAGGTCCGCCATACTGGCAGACAGCGCAGCGCCGGCGGCAGGGTTGTGGCCACCGTCCAGCCAAAGCTCTGCTTCGGCGGGCAAGTAGCCGGTGAGTGTTTCGCCGGTTAACCGTTGTAGCCGGGCAGCCCACTCTGCGTTCATCAGTCCGTTTTCGATGTTGCGTTCGCTCAGGCTGATGGCGGTCTGTGTCCGCAGTGCTGCAATGGCCGTGCCGGCATTGGTGATCTGGAAACCGCCCGCCAGCCTTGGTAACGGCAGGTCAAGCAAACCGTCTTCGTCCTGAAACACCAAACGGCCGTGTTGCTCATAGGCGTGCCAGTCTTCGTTGCCGATAAACAGCGGGGCGCCAAGTCTTGCCGCCTGCCGCACAATGACATCGCGTGCAGCATCCGCCTGTTCCGTGCACACACACGCAACTCCGCGTTTGATGATTCCGGCTTTTTCAGTGGCGATGGACGCAAGTGTGTCACCAAGGAACTGCTGGTGGTCAAGCGCCACACTGGTAATGACCGTTAAATGCGGCTTGGCCAGAACGTTGGTCGCGTCCAGACGGCCGCCGAGGCCGGTTTCCAGCAAAACGATGTCTGCCGGCTGTCGGCTGAATGCCAGAAAAGCTGCTGCAGTTGTGATTTCGAAGTAGGTGATCGGGTCGCCACCGTTGACGTCTTCGCATTCCTCCAGAATGTCGCTGAGCGCCGCCTCACTTATATACTCACCGTGAGGCGTGCCACCGAGGAGAATGCGTTCATGAAAACGCACAAGGTGGGGTGAAGTGTAGGCGTGCACCCGTGCACCGGCGTCCTCGAACGCGGCACGCATGTAGGCGAGAGTTGAACCCTTGCCGTTGGTGCCGGCCACATGAATGACAGGTGGAAGTTTGAGTTGAGGTTGTCCCAAACGCTCGAGCAGAGTCTCTATACGCTCCAGCGACAGGTCGATAACCTTCGGGTGAAGCGTCAGAAGACGTTCAAGAATAGCATCACTGCGGGCCATGAATTTATGTGGTCCTAATCGGCCGTCTCGGCCGCGCCGGCGCCTTCAGAGGCGACACTGTCGTCTTCCTCAGGCGCTGGAAGCTGAGCTGCTTCTTCTACAAAGCCACCATTCTTCATCGCCCCTTTGGGCAATGCAGGGGCGTGCGACAGCAACCGCACAAGCCGGCTTAGCGTACTGCGCAACTCATGGCGGTGCACGACGATATCCACCATTCCATGCTCGAGCAGGTACTCAGAGCGTTGAAACCCTTCCGGCAGTTTCTGGCGGATCGTCTGTTCGATCACCCGCGGCCCCGCAAAGCCAATCAACGCACCCGGCTCCGCCACATGCACATCGCCAAGCATGGCGTAGGAAGCGGTGACGCCGCCGGTGGTCGGATGAGTGAGGACAACGATGTAGGGAAGCTTGGCTTCCCGCAATTCCTGCACCGCAACGGTTGTTCGCGGCATCTGCATGAGAGACAGAATGCCTTCCTGCATACGGGCACCACCGGCCGCGGCGAAGAGAATAAAGGGTGCTTGTCTTTCAACCGCCGCCCTCATTCCTGTGATGAGAGCTTCGCCGGCAGCCATGCCGAGCGAGCCGCCCATGAAGGAAAAATCCTGCACTGCGGCCACGGTTTCAAGATCATCAACACGGCCGGCGCCGACGAGCACGGCATCATCCAGGCCTGTTTTCGCCCGGGCTTCTTTCAGCCGCTCGGTGTAGCGGCGCTCATCGCGGAACTTCAGGGGATCGAGCGGAACCTCTGGGACGTCGATGTTTTCATAAACACCATCATCAAAGAGAAGTTTGAGCCGCGTCGGTGCTGCAACCTGCATGTGGTAATCACTGCCGGGGATGACAAACTGATTTGCCTCAAGATCCCGGTGAAACACCATCTGACCTGTTTGCGGGCACTTGACCCACATGTTGTCTGGAAGCTCACGCTTCGACAGAAGGCCTTGTATCTTCGGCCTGACAACGTTTTTTATCCAGTTCACCGGTCGTCCCTTCGTTCGCGCTGAACTATGCTGGCGTCTTGGCGGTTCGAACGCCGTCTGCCAGACTTTCTACCAGTTTTAGCACATCCGAAGCCACGTCTTTGACCGGCCTCCCCTCAGCATCAAGGCCATCCTTAATCTGATTGACCAGTGCCGATCCGACCACAACGCCGTCTGCCACAGCGGCAATGGCCTTTGCCTGCTCTGGTGTCCGCACCCCAAAGCCTACGGCGACGGGAAGATCCGTCTTGCTCTTGATGCGTTGCACGCGCTGGCTAACCGCATTGGCATCGGGTGCAGCAGAGCCCGTTATCCCGGTGATCGACACGTAATAGACAAATCCGCTTGTATTCGTCAGCACGGTGGGAAGCCGCTTCTCGTCAGTGGTCGGTGTTGCCAGGCGGATGAAATTGATACCTCTTTCCAAGGCCGGTATGCACAGTTCATCGTCACACTCAGGCGGCAGATCAACAATAATCAGCCCATCCACACCGGACGACTTTGCCTCATCCAGGAAGCGCTCGGGGCCATACGAGTAAATCGGATTGAAATAACCCATCAGAACGATCGGTGTGCTGTCGTCCTTTTCCCGGAACGTGCGGACAAGCTGCAGCGTTTTTATCATGTTCTGGCCTGCCTTCAGGGCGCGCAGAGAAGATGCCTGAATTGCCGGCCCATCCGCCATCGGATCGGTAAACGGCATCCCCAGTTCAATAATATCCGCGCCAGCCGACG
>JAJFHB010000478.1 GCA_021775795.1 Hyphomicrobiales bacterium
GATCGACGCGGGCAAAGATGCGCGCGCCGGCATTTTCAACCGCTGCTGCCAACCGATCCACTGTCACTGCAACTGAATGAGGGCTGGTTTTGGACACAAGATTGTCTGCCTGTGCTGCCGTGGAGACCAGCATGGCAAGGCCAATGATCAACGATTTGAGATACATGTAAGGCGCCTCCGAAAAACTATGATCCTGTCTGTCATAAGCAATAGTTCGTTTTCAGCTTTCATTGAAGCACAGGGCCGGTATGTTTTTGTAACGAGCGCCTGATAAAACGACGTGGAGGCTGTCCATGGTCATCGACTGGCATGCGAATTTGTGGCTGCCTTCGCATTTTGCTGAAGGCGAAACCGAAATGGGGACGCGGGTTGCCGGCACCGGCGATGCTTCGCCTGAGGCCTTCGAGTGCGATGTTGCGGCTAGTGCCGAGCAGTTCATTGTCATCACCATGAACTTTGAACGTATGGGACTGCAGGTTCCCAACAGGTTCGTTGCGGACTTCGTGCAAACCCACAAAGGCCGTGCAAAAGGCTTTGCCTGCGTCGATCCGATGTCAGGGAACGCTGAATGCGACCTTGAACAGGCAATTGTGGAGCTTGGCCTGCATGGCCTCAAAATCTCGCCGGTCTATGGCGGATTTGATCCATGGTGCGCAGAGGCGGGACGCATCTACAAACTATGCGACAGGCTAGGCGTGCCGTTGCTGTGGCATCAATCAGCGGGCTATCCAAGCTCATGCACGCTGGAACACGGCCGGCCCGTCCTCCTCGACCGCATTGCCCGGGAGTTTCCAAATCTGCGCATGATTATCGCCCATCTCGGCCAGCCCTGGATGGAGGAAACTGTTGTGCTCTTGCGCAAGCACAAACAAATCTATGCAGACCTCTCGGCGCGCTTTCACCGCAAGTGGCAGCTCTATCACGGGCTGATGGTGGCGCTTGAGTATGGGGTCACCGACCAACTCCTGTTTGGGTCAGACTTTCCGGTCCGCTCAACTGCCGATGCCATGGCCGAATTTCGCGCCCTCAATGACTGGGGCCCTGATGCCTCGATGCCCCGTTTTCCCGATGAGGTGATTGAGGACATCATCACAAACCGGCCACTGGAACTGCTTTGGCCTGAAGGCTGAATGTGGCTTAGCGGAACGCCGGCATGACCTCTTCGATAAAGAGCTCAAGCGATCGCCGTTGCTCTTTGTGCGCCAGGCCCAGGCTCGCATAATATGTAAAGCAATCGACACCGAGAGCTGCGTAGGGTTGAAGCTTGGCAATGATTTCGTCGGGCGTTCCGAACATCAGATTTTGATGCAGCATCGCGGGTTCAAACTCTTCGCGGTGCTCAAGATCACCCAAATCGATCTCTATCGGGAACCCCTCGTTCACGTCACCCAGATTTTTGAACAGATTTTCAAATTGCGCCAGATTGCGCTGCACCGCACGTACGGGCACTTCCCACTCGTGCTTATGCTCATAGACCGCTGTGTGGCGCATCATCGCGAAGACCGGTCTTTGACAAGGGGGATTGTCAGCAAGGGCCTGTTCCAGCCGGGCTTTATAAAGCTCTGCCTCCGCCATGGAGCGGGTTAGTGGCCAGGAGAGAATGTTGCAGCCGTTCTGGACGGCGAAATCATAGGTCACCGGCGCTCGGGCAGCGACCCAGAACGGCGGATGTGGCTGCTGCTGTGGTTTAGGCACGGACGTGGTGGCGGGAAAAGACCAGAACTCCCCGTCATGAGCATAATCACCTTCCCACAAGGCCTTCAGCACCGGCAGCATCTCCTGCAGATAACGCCAGCCGTCTGTCTGCTTAACGCCGGGCAGCATTCGGTCAAATTCGCGCTGATAGGCGCCCGAACCAAGCCCCAGTTCCAATCGCCCTCCGCTGATGAGATCGGTCATGGCGGCGACGCCTGCAAGTTTGACCGGATGCCAGTAAGCCGCCGTCACAACTGCCGTTCCAAGGCGAATGCGATCCGTATGCTCGGCCCACCAGGTGAGCAGCTGAAACGGATCCGGTGCAATGGTCATTTCCAGGGCGTGGTGTTCTCCAGCCCAGACGATGTCAAAACCACCACGGTCGGCCATCTGCACCAGATCCAGCGTGTGGCGCATGATCTCACGCATGTCTTCGCCCGCATCAAGGCGTTCCATATTGATAAAGAACTGAAACTTCACTCAACTGCCTCCTGTATGCGAGAGGTTCGCTTGGCTGACCCGCCGGGCCCACGGCCTCACTCAAGGCTCGTTGCGCTTCTCCCAGGCGCCAAGCAGGCGCGGTAAATCACCAAAGCGGCCGATGAGCCCGAAAACGACGACCGCCATACCGACAAACAAAGTCGCCGCGGCGCCCATGGTCGGGGTGTATCCATACCGCAGGGAGTTGAAAATCTTGATGGGCAGAGTTTCAACCGTGAAGCCTGCGATCATAAAGGCAATGATGTATTCATTGAGTGAGAGCACGAAAGCAAAGGCAAGTCCGGAAATCATGTAGGGCAGGATCAACGGCAGGACGATGGTGCGGGCGATCGCCCATTCGTCGGCGCCCATGGTTTCGGCCGCTTCGACAATTTCATCGTCGATGGCACGAAGCCCAAGAGTGATCGTTACCAGCGGTAAAGTTGTCAAAAAGATGCCATGAGACAGAATGACGGCGATGATGTTGCCATAGAGGCCAACGGTTGCCCAGAAACTCAAAAATCCAATGGCAGAAACAACCGGCGGCAGAATGAAGGGCGACAGGCCGATGGTATAAAGCAGGCTGCCAAATCGCAGCCGATAGCGCCAGACCGAGTAGGCAAGCGGCAGCGCCACAGCCACCGCAAACATTGCTGCAAAAATGGCAATGATGAGTGAATTGAAAAGCGCATTGCGCCAGCCATCATCTGTGAAAAGCTCTGCAAACCAACTGAACGAGATGCCGCGCGGCGGAAACAGCAATGCCTTGCGTTCGTTGAGCGATACACCGACAACAACAATGATGGGCGCCGACATCACCAGAAGCACACAGAACATGTAGAAGCGATCCAGATGTTTCATCTGGTCACTCCCAGGAAGCGCTGGGTGAAGCCAACAATCAGGAGGGCCGTGACCAGGAGGAAAACGGCCATGGCTGAACCAAACGGCAGGTTTGCCTGGAAGATTGCCTGATCCGTAATGTGCACGGTCAGCGTCCACTGTTGTGGCCGCCCCAATAAATTGGGGATGAGGTAGGAACCGAGTGTGTAGACAAAAGCCATTATCAAACAGGCAACAATCGGATTTCGGGCAACCGGAATAATGACTTCAAAAAAGGCGCGCAGCGGCGATGCGCCAAGTGTTCGGGCAGCCTCCGGTAACTCAGGATCGACCCGTGACAAGGCGGGATAAAGTACCAGCGTGGCGTAGGGCAACGTAATGTATGTCAGGCCCGCAACGACGGCATGAAAACCTGGCGTCCACGACTGTGCCTTTTCGAGCAGACCAACAGCTACCAGCAGGTTTGATACACCTGCGGTACGCGAGAGGAGG
>JAJFHB010000479.1 GCA_021775795.1 Hyphomicrobiales bacterium
AGAATCATGAGGTCGGAATATTCCGCCCGGCTGGTCCAGATTTTCTGCCCGTTGACGATGTAACGGTTTCCCTCCTTGCGGGCGAAGGTCTTGATCGCCGGCGTGTTGCTTCCGCTTGTCGGTTCGGTGACGCCGAAGGCCTGAAGCCGCAGGGAGCCGTCAGAAATGCCTGGAAGATACTGCTGTTTTTGCTCAGAGTTGCCGTGTCGAAGCAGCGTACCCATTGTGTACATCTGCGCATGGCAGGCACCTGCATTGCAGCCGGCGCGGTGGATCTCTTCGAGGATTGCCGTTCCTGCTGACAGCTTAAGCCCGATGCCGCCGTACTCCTCAGGGATCAGGGCAGACAGATAGCCTTGCGACGTCAGTTGTTCGACAAAAGCCTTGGGATAGGCGCGATCTTCATCGAGCTTGCGCCAGTACTCGCCCGGAAAATTCTCGCAGAGCTTAGCCACCCCATCGCGTATTTCCTGGTGCATTTCTATAGTTGGCATCTCACCCTCCCTTCACATGACTTACAGCCGTTCTGGTCTCTGCTACAGCCGGGGAACATCAATCGCGAACACAGGACAGCCCTGTGCCCTCAAGACTGATGCCTGAGTTTTAGCAATCCGGAAAGCCCCGTGAGGTCACTCTAACCACAATACAGATCCGACAGGGCAGGGCAGTCACTCAATGTTTGACGGTGATAAATTGCTATTGACGGTTCAGGAGAACGGTGGGAGAACTCGAACAGCACTGGTTCCGGGCACTTTCCGGGGGCGTTTGTGCAAAATTGTTCGTTTTGTGCCATTTTGTTCATGATTTTGGGTGTGCAATGCATACCCCAAACCGGCTTTAAGCGATTGATTACATTGGTTTCGGGGTGTAGCGCAGCCTGGTAGCGCATCTGCTTTGGGAGCAGAGGGTCGGCAGTTCGAATCTGTCCACCCCGACCAAATCCGGCGCAACGGAAAACAATTGCAGGGGAATTTGCAGCATGGTCGCCCGCATTTACAAACCGACAAAGACGGCGATGCAGTCTGGCAAGGCGCGAACCAAGCGCTGGGTGCTCGACTATGAGGCCGAAGCGCCACGTGAAGTTGAGCCTCTAATGGGCTGGACCAGTTCCGGCGACATGAAACAGCAGCTCAAATTGTCGTTTGAGACAAAGGAAGACGCTGTTGCCTATGCCACGCGCAATGGCATTGCTCATCGTGTGGTTGAGCCAAAAACTTCAAAGCGTCGCGCAAAATCATATGCCGACAACTTTCGTTATGGCCGGGTAGGTCTTTGGACCCACTAAGCGGTGGTTTGAATTCCCCGATAGCTGAACCGCAACATCGGTTGCAGCGCATTATTCCTTCATTTATATGGTCCAGGCACGCACACGCAAACGGTCCCGTAGCTCAACCGGATAGAGCGGCGGATTTCTAATCCGCAGGTTGCAGGTTCGAGTCCTGCCGGGATCACCATTCGCCAAGGGCGACTGTGCTTAGAGTGCATACCTCATACTGTATTCTTCAGAGCCTGAAAGCCGCGATCCAGATCCGCCTTCAGGTCGTCCACATCCTCAAGACCTATATGGAGGCGGAGGCCGCGACGTTCTTTGTCCCACGACATGACCTTGCGGTAGCTTGAGGGATCAAACGATACACACAGGCTCTCATAGCCTCCCCACGAATAGCCCATGCCGAACAGCGACAGGGCGTCGAGGAAAGCCATGACGGATTCTTTGCTTGTTGGTTTTAACACCAGGGAAAACAGGCCTGAAGAGCCTTTGAAGTCGCGTTTCCAGATATCGTGCCCCGGATTTGAGGGCAGACCCGGGTGCAGCACGCTTTCCACTTCCTCGCGTTGTTCGAGCCACTGGGCAATGTCCAGCGCGGATGTCATGTGCCGGGCAAGTCGCACGGACATGGTGCGCAGGCCGCGCAACCCGAGATAAAGGTCATCTGGCCCGACGCACTGGCCAAGGTTTTCAAACGCTTCATGCAAGCGTTCCCAAACGTGCTCCTGCACCGTCACGGCGCCGAGCATGACGTCAGAGTGGCCGACCACATATTTGGTGCAGGCCTGAACGCAAATGTCGACACCAAGATCAAGCGGGCGGAAAAACAGGCCAGTTGCCCAGGTGTTATCAAAAAGAACCAGGGCACCATGTTTGTGCGCAATCGCGACAATCGCGGGGATGTCCTGCATTTCCATAGTCTGTGAGCCAGGGCTCTCAGTGTAGATGAGTGTGGTGTTGGGCTTTATGAGCTCTTCAATGCCGGCGCCAATTGTCGGGTCGTAGTAAGTCGTCTCAATGCCGAGATTTCCTAAGACCATGTCGCAGAAACGGCGGGCAGGGGCGTAAACACAGTCGGTCACCAGAATATGGTCGCCACCCTACAGCACCGCAAACAGCGCTGTAGTGATGGCGCCAAGACCGGAAGACATGAGTTTGCTGCCATATCCGTTCTCTAGTTCGGTCATAGCCTCTTCGAGGGCTTTTGTGGTTGGTGTGCCGCGTCTCCCGTACAGATACTCCTGGTCGCGGTTGTACAGTTTCTCAGCCGTGGGGAAGAGAACCGTGGAGCCGTGATAGACGGGAGGGTTCACAAACCCGAAGTTTGCATGAG
>JAJFHB010000480.1 GCA_021775795.1 Hyphomicrobiales bacterium
CGGCGTCCGTTGGCGATTGAAGGTGCCACAGATTTTTCAACGGCAGGATCTGAGGCCGTCAAAAGGTCAAACTGGCCCGGCGGGGGCCGCGTCGATGAAATTCACATTCACCTCGTCGCAACGGCACGCAATGCCCTGCGCCGCACGCTGGACGACCTGCGGGCGGAGTTCCGCCTGACCGGAGAGTGTCAGCTGTCTGTTGAATGAAAAGAGGTGCGACCGTTGAGAGCGGCCTGAACCTGTTCGTGCACCGCGCCAAGCAGAGGATCATGCAAACCCATTTCCTTCATGTGGTTCACGGTATTGGCCACATACTCCGGGTTTTCGCCGGAGCTGCCGACACCCCTAAGAACAATTTCCGCCAAGCGCTCAACCGGTAACGGACCGGCATACTGGGCATGCTGGCGGTCGGCGATATAGCAAACCGACTCAATCCTGCGGCCGCTTTCGAGCAAAATCACCGGCCGCTTCACTTCCACATAGACGGCGGTCACCTGTTCACGTGCCCGCAGATATGCAAGCACGTCATCGCGTCTTTCATCCGCGACACGATAGGCAACGCCAATACACGAACCGCCGCGGTCGAGCCCCAGAACAAGGCCCGGTTTGTCCTGCGTGCCGCGATGTACCCAGGAATAAACGCACAAGCTGCGATGTAGCCCAAAGACCCGTGCCTGAGCCCGGGCTTGAAATTCAAAGCCTGGTTTCCACATAAGTGAGCCGTAGCCAAAGACCCAAAATTCAGCCATCATGCTGTCCGTTCATGAGCTGACCATCTGCCTGTTTTGAAAGTAAAATTCATGTCGAAGTCGCGTCCATCCTGGCTCATTGCGACGCCTCTCCTGGTGGTGTTGCTGATTGCTGCCGGCTGGAGCGCTTTTTGGTATATCGCGCAGGAGAATGCAAAACAAAGGTTTGCCGAAGAAATCGAACGCGCCGCAGAAGCCGGGCGCGATCTCGGCTGTACCGACGAGAGCTGGGGCGGTTATCCCTTTCGCCTCACTCTCCGATGCTCAAGCTTCAATTTGGAGTATGATGTTGCCGACGGCAGAAGCGAGTTCACGACCGGCGCATTCACTGTCGTAGCGCTTGCCTACAAACCTCAACACGTCATTGCAGAAGCCTTTGGCCCCATTGCCATTTCCGCGCACTCAGGCGAAACACTCCAATTCACCACAGCTGATGGACCAACACGGGCCAGTTTGATCTGGTCGCTTTCCGGTGCCGAACAGATCTCTGTTCTTGCAGAAAACATTTCGGGCTCCCTTTCATTGCCGGATAGTGAGGCTGCGGATTTCACAATCGCCAGCGCCAACATTCATTTGCGCATTGGCGAACTCGACGACGCCGGCAACGCCTCGGTAGAAACTGTCGCCCGCATTGACGATATCGTCGGCATTGCTCCGCCCATCCCGGAGCTTGAAAATGACACACTGGAAATCGCCACCATTCAGCTTGATGGCACAGCAACAGATGTGCCGCTGGGAGGTACAGGCGGTTTTTCAGAACGCGCCCGCCAATGGCAGCGTGACGGTGGACGCTTTGAGGTCCGGCTTTTTCGCGTCGACAGCAACATGCTCAACACGCAATCGACCGGCGAACTGACCCTGAGTGACGAAGGCCATATTGAGGGTGATTTAAAAACGGCAGTACGCGGCTTCGATGCATTCCTCGCGAGATTGAGCGAAGCGGGCGTCATCACTGATGAGCAGGCGCGGGGTGCTGAGGCAATCCTCATCGTGCTCGGCCAGGCCGCGGGTGATCCGGAAAATCCGGCCATTGAAATACAAACAGATGTGAAAATGGGGAGCTTCTATTTCGGCCCCTTCAAGATCCTTCGGCTGCCGGCGCTATTCTGACTCAGGGCCATGGGTGCGGCGGCCAAAGTCTGGAACAGCTTCATCCTGGCCGGCATCAACAACAGAACGCCTTATCTCCCGGGTGCGTGTAAACCAGTCGTGGAGAACATCACCTTCACCACGGCGGATCGCCCGCTGCAAGGCGGTCAGATCTTCAGTAAACCGGCCGAGCATTTCCAGCACCGCTTCCCGATTGCTCAAAAACACATCTCGCCACATCACCGGATCTGATGCCGCCAAACGCGTAAAATCGCGAAAGCCGCCGGCGGAATATTTGATGACTTCCGATTTGGTTACTTCTTCCAGGTCTGCAGCAGTGCCAACAATGTTGTAGGCAATGAGGTGCGGCAGATGGCTTGTCACCGCCAGCACCAGGTCGTGATGTGCAGGCTCCATAAACTCGACAGAGCTACCGCAAGCCCGCCAAAATGCCGCCAGACGGTCGCGCGCCTCTTCATCTACACCGTGAGGTGGCGTCAACACACACCATCGACCCTCAAAAAGCTCAGCAAAGCCTGCTTCCGGACCGCTTTCCTCCGTGCCCGCAATGGGATGCCCTGGAATGAAATGAACACCCTCGGGAACATGCGGGGCAACGGCCGACAACACTGCACCTTTTACCGAACCAACATCAGTGAGGATTGCGCCGGGCTTTAGGCCGCTTT
>JAJFHB010000049.1 GCA_021775795.1 Hyphomicrobiales bacterium
CCGGGACGCACGAGCTGACCGAATGCAATCGCCATGAGGGCTTCTGCCGTGACAACCCCCATCGTCCCCACGTTGCTTGCCGGTGTCGAGGCTGCCGCCATGGAGAAGGGGGAACACATGACCGCATGATTGTTCGAGGCATAGACCTTTAGCGCATTGAGCATGGTCTCGTCCCAGATCAGGGGCGAGTTGGAATTGATGAGATTTGTGGTGCAGCAGTTGTTGCGGGCGAACTCATCGCCAAAGACGATGCCGCACATGTCGACCGTGTCTTGAGCCCTTTCCTGCGCCGTGACATTGCCCATGATGGGCTTGTCGGAATATTTGAAGGCTGAATAGGACATGTGCATGTGGCGGTGTGGCACCGGCACATCCACCGGCTCGACAATGGTGCCGCCGGCAATATGCACGGACGAGGCCATGTGATTGAGCTTCTGCAGGTTGTTGAGATCATCCAGCGTGGCGTGCCGGCGCTTGCCCTCGAAATCGAGAATGAAAGGCGGGCCATAGGATGGCGAGACTACCATGGACTTGCCGCCAACGGTTACCGTGCGCTCTGAGTTGCGGCCATGGTGCACATATTCGGACGGGGCTTTTGCCACCAGCGCCATCAGTGTGTCACGCCCGACCTTTACCCTTTCGCCTTCAATCTCTGCGTCCGTCCCGGCCCAGAATTCAAGTGATTCCTTATCGCGGAACTCAACCCCGACTTCCTCGACGATGCGCATCGCCAGTTCGTGGATCTGTTCGACCCCTTCCTGGTTTGTAACTTCATAGAGCGGCACATTCGGGATCAGAGGCGGCTTGTGAACGATGGGTGCATTCACCCGCGCCTTGCGCCGCGCCGAGCGGCCGCCCTTGCGTGTGATTTTCTCTTCGATAAGGGCCATGGGTTTGTCCTTCGTGACCGCTTACATGCGGGGGCGCTGATTGCCGGGGTCATAGGGTGAGTCTTCAACCACAACTGCTGCACAGCGGTTGTCCAGCAGCGGAACCTCCAGGGCCGTCCCGGGCTTTGTATAGTCGATGTCGAGATAGGCCATGGAGAGACAACCGCCCACATGATGCGATGTTGCGCCTGACGTGATGCGGCCCACAAGCTTGCCGTCCGCATAAACAGCCTCGTTCATGTAGGCATCCGCATCGACGGTCTCGACCCGCAGGGTCACCATGCGTTTGGTCAGGCCGTTTTGCTGTTGGCTCAAAAGCGCATCGCGCCCGACAAACTCTTCCTTGTCGAACTTGACGAATTTCTCGAGGCCGGTTTCGAGCATGGTGTGCTCGATATCCATGTCGCGGTACATGGCCCGGTAGGATTTCTCCAGCCGCAGGGATTCAATCGCCCGGTAACCCGCAAGCTTCAGGCCATGATCAGCGCCTGCCGACGTGATTTCATCAAACAGATGCAGATTGTAGGGGATCGGATGATAGAGCTCATAGCCAAGCTCGCCTTCATAGTTGACCCGCATCATGCGCACGTCAGAAGCCAGGCCCACGGTGACGGATTGGCCGGTCATCCAGCGGAAAGCCTCGTTTGAGAGGTCCGCATCGACCAGCGGCTCAAGCAAGGCGCGGGCGTTGGGGCCGACCACGGTGAAGCAACCGCGCTCCAGCGTGACATTGCGCAATTGAACCGAACCATCCTGGGGCATCGATTTTTGCAGGATGTCAAAATCATGCCGTTCACCGCGCGGTGTGCCGACCAGATAGAAGAGCTCTTGCCCAAGCCGGGTCACCGTAAACTCAGCCCGCACGGTGCCCTTGTGCGTCAGGAAATGCGCCAGCACCATGCCGCCGATCTTGCGGGGCATGCGATTGGCCAGAACCCGGTTGAGCCAGACTTCGGTGCCCGGCCCGGAGGCCTCGAACTTGGCCATGGGCGTCATTTCGATGAGGCCCACCGCATCGCGCACGGCACGGCACTCAGCTCCCACATGCGGCATGGAGTTGAAGGTGCGGTAGCTCCAGATGTCTTCCGGCTTTTCGCCCTTGGGCGCAAACCACAGGGGAATTTCCCAGCCGTAGACTGAACCAAACGCCGCGTTGGCGTCCTTCAGCCGGTCATAACACGGCATGGTCTTGGCCGGCCGCCCTTCCGGCCACTCGTAGCCTGGATAGTGGATGCCGAAATTATGGCCGAAGGCTTCCCTGTTCTTGATGCCGGTCCAGACCTTGTTGGCATAATCACCAAAGCGCCGGGGATCGACTTCCGAGAGATCAACATGCGGCTCGCCATCGAGGATCCAGTTGACCAGTTCGTGGCCAAGCCCGCCGCCCATGAGAATGCCGCCGGTAAAGCCTTCCGCCAGCCAGAAATTTTTCTTGCCCCAGGCCGGGCCGCACAGGGGCAGATTGTCCGGTGTGGCGCAAATGGGGCCGCGCACATTGGCCTGAATGCCAACCTCTCCAAGCACCGGCACCAGTTCCAGCCCGGCTTCCCAGTTCTGCTCAACGGCTTCCATGTCTTCGGGCAGAAGATCAGCGCCGAACCACTCCGGCACCCCGTCGCGGGCGAAATGCTCCAGTCGGTGCGGGCGCTCATAGGGGCCAAACATCAGGCCGTCACGCTCTTCGCGCACATAGCCGTTGATGGCTTCGTTCCTCAGAACCGGCAATTCCGGCAGGCCCTGTGCCTTGCGTTCCTGAACCGCGGGCACACTTTCCGTAACCCAATATTGATGCACCACCGGAAAGGCCGGCAGGTTGAGGCCGATCATGCGTGCGGTCTGCTGGGCATAGTTCCCGGTTGCGGTCACCACATGCTCGCAGGTGATGGAGCCCTTCGTGGTGTGAACGATCCACTCGCCGTTGGGCTTTTGCTCGTAGCCGGTAACCTCTGTCTCCCGGTAGATTTTTGCACCGAGATTGCGCGCCCCGCGGGCCAGCGCCTGGGTGACATCGGCGGGCGCAATATGGCCGTCATCGGGATTGTAAACAGCGCCCAGCAGGTTGGGGCTGCGCTTCATCAAAGGCCACAGATTAATGGTCTGTTCGGGGTTAAGGATTTCCGCGCGGATGCCTTGCGTTTCCGCAATCGTTGCGTAGTTGAGATACTCATCCATGCGGTCCGCGGTTTCGGCAATGCGCAACTGCCCGCATTTGTGCCAGCCGATGGCCTGGCCGGTTTCTGCCTCCAGGCCCTCATAGATTTCGATGGTCTTCTTGATGAGGCGGCCGAACTTGTAGGAGAAGGAGTAAAGCGGAATGAGACCCGCTGCATGCCAGGTCGAGCCGGCGGTGAGTTCCGTGCGCTCCAGAAGGCAGGCATCGGTGATGCCCCGATGCGCCAGGCTGTAAAGAATGTTGACCCCGACACAGCCGCCACCGACCACGACCACAGGTGCGTGTGATTGCATGGTGAATTCTCCTCCCGCGGGCACACAGAGCTGTTGAGCCCGGTGCACAGACAATTGTTGATGCTGGTGAGTTTAGAAACAGATTTCGATCTGAAATTGTATAATTGCACCAAAATGCTGTAAATTTGCTCAGTTTGGTTCGAACAATCCGGATTTGCGACGTTGCGGGAGCTGCACACATGCTGGGTGAGAAAATCGAAACGCCCGCAGAGGCATCAAGCTCTGTGCCGGACGCACGCCCTGAACTGTTGGTCGGCATCGTGCCGTTTCCCGATTTCACCCTGACCCCGCTGGCAGGCTTTGTTGATGCCCTGCGCCTGGCAGCGGACCGCGGCGACGACAGCC
>JAJFHB010000481.1 GCA_021775795.1 Hyphomicrobiales bacterium
GGCACAATTATCCGGCGGACAACAGCAGCGCGTAGCACTTGCCCGGGCGCTTGCACCTGCTCCCAAAGTGCTGCTGCTTGATGAGCCGCTCTCAGCCCTTGATCTTAAACTGCGCCAGGCCATGCGCCTGGAACTCAAACAAATTCAGAGGGAAACAGGAATTACATTTGTCTTTGTCACTCATGACCAGGAAGAGGCCCTGACCATGTCAGACCGCATTGCGGTGATGTCGTCAGGTGAGCTGCAACAAGTGGGGACGGCAAATGAGGTTTACGAAGAACCGCGCAACCGGTTCGTTGCGGACTTCATTGGCGAGACCAATCTTCTCGACGTGACAATAGAGAAAGTCAGTGCCGGGAAAGCCTATTGCCGCATTGGTGAGACGCAAGTCGTGTGTGCAGCGATCGAAGGTATGGAGAAGGGTGCACAAGGGCACATTTCGATCAGGCCGGAACGGTTCTCTGTTACAAAAGCGACAAAGCGTGACAAGCTTACCGGTACTGTCGACCGCTTAATCTATCTTGGTACGGACACTCAGTGTTTGCTGCATCTGGATGATGGAACAGAGATTTCTATTCGCGCCCAAAATGCCCACGAATCCGCCCTGGGCGTGGCGCCGGGCGACCGTGCCGCCCTCAAAATTGACGAAGGCGCCGCGCGCCTGTTGGTCGATTGATGGCGGGTCTTACAAACAACGGTGGCAGCAAAGCCTCCTCGAACATTTTCGGCGGCATCCGTTACTGGCTCCTGGCACCTTCCTGGGTGGTTATCGGTGTGTTTTTGGTGATGCCGGTCGGCATCATGCTCGTCTATTCGTTTCTGACAAAGGAATTCAGGGGCGGTGTTATCTGGGAGTTCTCCATTGCAGCCTACGATCAGTTCATCTTTGATCGAGGTCTTTTTGGTGACGAAGAGCCAGCGATAGAATGGACGTATATTGTCATCTTTGCGCGTTCAATCTGGCAGGCAGCCATTGCAACGGTTCTGTGCCTGTTGATTGGCTTTCCAACCGCCTATTTTATTGCAACAAGACCACCCAGCAGCCGTTCTGCCTGGCTCTTTCTGATCACCGTGCCTTACTGGGTAAACCTACTTATCCGCACGGTATCCATGAAATTTCTGATCCGTGATTCCGGACCCTTGAACCAATGGCTGCGAAATCTTGGTGTCATTGATAGCCCCATTCACCTGATCAACACGGACATCGCCGTGCAGCTGGGGCTTTTCTATTCCTACCTGCCGTTTATGGTGCTGCCGATCTACGCCTCGGTGGAGCGCTATAACTTCACTTTGTCTGAAGCTGCCTGGGATCTTTACGCCAGTCGCTGGACGACACTCAGGGAAGTGTTGTTACCCGCCGTGAAGCCCGGCATCATTGCCGGCTGTATTCTGGTTTTTGTTCCAAGTCTTGGTGCCTTTCTGGCCCCTGACCTGTTGGGTGGCGCCAAGAACTTCATGATCGGTTCGCTCATTGAAGAGCAATTCAAAGGCAATGCGGGGAACTGGCCATTTGGGGCGGCAGCATCAATGATCCTGCTGACGATGGTGCTGATCGTTTTGATGTTCTACTCGCGACAGCAATCGCGCAGTGAAGTTGAGGGGCATTAAGAATGGCTGCTGGCAAACAAACTGACGTCAGGCGGTATCCGGGGTTTTTCCCGATCACCATCCTCTGCCTGGTCATGCTCTATGCGCCGTTGATCATCGTCATGGTCTACAGCTTCAATGATTCAGTCTCTATCATCAACTGGGGAGGGGTAAGCCTCAGATGGTACGATGATGTTTTTAACGGCATCGAATCCGCGAAATTCAAGGAAGCGGCCTGGAACTCTCTGACCATTGCCGTTATGGCCGCAATAGCCTCCACCATGATTGCCACAGCCGCGGCCGTCGGCATGATCAGAGGCGGTTCTTTCAGAGGAAAGTCCTTGTGTTTCGGCCTTATCAGCCTGCCACTCATGGTGCCTGAAATTGTCACCGCGGTTGCCACATTGATCTTCTTCAGCGCCATTGGTTTTACCCGTGGCTACACGTCGATACTGGTTGCCCACATCGTGTTTTGTATACCCTTCGCCTATCTGCCCATCGCCGCCCGACTGCAGGGCATTGAAAGTGTTTATGAACAGGCCGCGCTTGATCTTTACGCCACACGGGCACAGGCCTTTTGGCAGGTTTTGATGCCCTTGATGCTGCCGGGTATCATTTCCGGCTTCCTGCTCGCGTTTATCATTTCGCTGGATGATTTTATCATCACCAACTTCGTGAAGGGTGCGGGCATTGAAACCCTGCCAACAGCGATCTTTGGATCGGTTAAACAAGGCATCAAACCAAACATCATGGCGTTGTCGACGCTGATGCTTCTTGTCTCTATTGTTTTTGTCACGGTCTCTTATTTTGTCGGAAAGAGCGGGACCAAATCGAGTCGGTAACGGCTAGCACTGTCAGGGGCCAACCAACAAAAGCCCCGATACATTCCAAGGGAGGAATAAAACGTTGAAAATATTCACTAAATTGATGGGCGCAACAGCAGCCCTTGCCCTCATGGCGGGCACAGCCCAGGCTGAGGGACAGCTCTCGATCTATCATTGGTTCGAGTATATCCCACAGGAACTTCTGGACCAGTTTACAGAAGAAACCGGCATCGAAGTGACAATGGACACCTACGATTCCAATGAATCGATGCTTGCAACCCTCAAGGCAGGCGCATTGGGTTCCTATGATGTGGCCGTCCCCGGCGATTACATGGTCCAGATCATGATCGGCGAAGGCATGCTGGATACATTTGACTCCAGCGAGTTGCAGAACTTCGACAATATTCAGGCTCAATGGCTTGATGTTCCCTTTGACCCCGGCCGCACACACTCAATTCCCTACCAGTGGGGAAGCACGAGCTTTGCGGTGAGCAGGGATGTCTTCTCTGGTGACATCAACACCACCAGCATCTTGTTTGATCCGCCGGAAGAACTCAGTGGACGCATCAACATGCTCGATGCCCAGGGTGAAGTCCTCCTGATGGCGCAACTTCATCTCGGACTGCCACAATGCTCAGCCGAGCGCGACCACATCAAGGCGCTCGATGAAATGTTGCAGGAAGCCAAAGGTCATTGGGCATCCTTCGGCTCCGATACCGCCAAGGACGTTCTTGTCTCCGGTGATGCCGCAGTTGGTCAGATCTGGAACGGCTTTTCAGCCCGTGCGCGTATTGAAGGCGCCAACATTGAATACGCCTATCCGGTTGAAGGTTATGTCGCATGGATGGACAACGTCGTTCTTCTTAAAGACGCCCCCAATCGTGCATCTGCCATTGCCTTCATGGACTTCCTGCTTGTACCGGAAAACGCAGCAGCCGTGACGAACTATGCTCAGTATACGGCAGGCGTTGAAGGCGTCGGACCGTTTCTCGAGCCAGCATTGCTGAGCTCACCGGAGCAGAATCCTCCCGACGGCGCACCTGTAGGAACCTTCACCGCCGTGTGCGATGAAGCAACACAGACGCTTTATGACGCGGTCTGGACCCGGCTGAAGAAGTAAACACAATCAATGGGTGTGCGGAGACGACATGTTCCTCTCCGCACACTTCCCTTGGGCTTGGCTGTGCCAACCGTTTCCATGTTTCCGGAAGAAGGCTATCATTCAGCCACAGCAGATTTTCCGATTTCGGCCTTAATCCAGTTTGCAACGTCGTGTGCTATACCGACTCTTGGTTTTCCATCGCGCCAGATAAGCCAGTAGGCGTCGTCTTCTAACGGTTTGCCGGGCAGGCGAACCAGCCGGCCCGAGGTAATGTCCGATCCGACCAAAAGCATGTTGGCCAGAGCAACACCTTGATGTTCGATGGCAGCATCGAGTGTTTGCGCAGCGTTCCACAGGATTGAGCGCGTTCTTTGCTGGTATCGAAGCCCGTTGCAGGCAAACCATTGACGCCACCAATCGCCATAATCTTCATGAAGAAGATCCGACTTCAAAATTTGTTGGGGCTCGGTCAATGGCCCATTGCGTTCAAGGTAGGTCGATGAGCAGACGGGAAAGAAAACCTGATGGAAAAGCATTTCGCATTCCCGGTTTTCCAGTCGGCCGAAAGCAATCGCAAAATCGGCATCACCCATCTCCCAGTCTTCAACGTCCGTAAAAGGCTCGGCAATTATCGTGAGGCTGGGAAACTCATCGATGAGAGACTGCAAACGCGGCACGAGCCATTTGGAACATACGCCGGCTATGGCAAGAATACGGAGCCGATCAGTACCGAACTGACCGCAGATGTCATCGGTTGCAACCGCAATGTCTTCCAGGGCATCTGCAATACGCTCGGCATAGAACCAGCCAGCTTCAGTCAGTTCCACGCCATTCTTAGCGGTTTCAAAAAGTGTCACACCTAAGCGTGCCTCAAGCCCGCGAACATGTCGTCCAATAGCGCTGTGGGTGACGTTCAATTCATTGGCGGCTGCCCGGAATCCGCCATTTCTCGCGGCAGCGTCGAATGCTTTCAGGGCGTTGAGTGGGGGTAGTCGTCGAGCTGTCATGGTGCAAAAAAGTATCCAACTTGGTCGACTATAGCAAGTTGCACAAATCAAAGAGCCGGGTCAGGCTTGGCCAATCAAACCCCATCTCCAGATTGAGGCTCTCAATGACAACAAGGCCACGTACCAAGAAGCAGATGTCCCGGCGCACGTTCCTGGCAAGCGGACTGGCCCTGACAACGCTGCCCTACAACCGCTCGATTGCCGCCTCCACAATCCCTGATGTTGTAATCGTTGGTGCAGGTTCTTCCGGCCTTGCTGCAGCCCGAAAGCTTATGGCGTTGGGAAAATCCGTTATCGTTATTGAGGCCGCTGATCGTGTCGGGGGTCGCGCCTGGACTGAAAGTGAAACATTTGGCGTACCTTTCGACCATGGCTGTTCCTGGATATCCACAGGCAACGTGAACCCCTA
>JAJFHB010000482.1 GCA_021775795.1 Hyphomicrobiales bacterium
CCAACCGCCAAGCGCTTCGACCTGCGCTTTTTCCTCTTCGGTCAGGAATTTTTCCGTCAGGGCCTGCAGCCATTCTTCTGGAAGCTCGTAAAGTTGCTCCTCAGAAAGTGCTTCAAGGCCTTTGAAAACATGTCCGAAAACCCGGTCAAACTTGTCCAGGTTGCGCTCATCTTTTACCAGGGTGATACGGGCGAGATAGTAAAAATCCTCGACTTTACCTTCTGCCAAACCAGCATCCATAGCCTCCATCAGGGTCAGGTATTCGCGTAATGTGACGGGGAGGCTCGCTTTTTTGAGCTCATGAAAGAAGTTGACGAACATAGACGTGCTGTCCTGATGGGTGATCTGACTTGTTGCGCGAAAACTAGCCCGTTATGCGGAAAAGGCAAGCACATCGACCTGCAAGCGCACCCAGATCTCCGGGTTCTGGTGTTTGGCTTGTCCATCCTTGTGCAAATGCTCTAGGTTGGCGCGGCGATCGCACAAGAAACTCTCGCTCAGACAAGGACGATGAATGAAACGATTGCCCTCAGCAGTATTTTTGACAGCCCTCTTCGTTGCATCACCTGTATCGGCTTTCACAGTCGCGCATCTGAATTTGCTGGCAGAGACCAACCGCTGCCAACGATGTGATTTTGAAGGGGCTGATCTATCAGGAATGTCCCTGACGAATGCCGTTCTTACGGCAGCCAATTTTGATGATGCTAATCTTGAAGGCGCCATCTTGATGTTTGCGCATATGACCGGCGCGAGCTTCAAAAGGGCAAACCTGGATGCAGCTCTTCTCATTGATGCAGATCTGACGACGACGTCATTTCATAACGCCAGTCTAGTTGATGCCAATCTTGCCGAATCCAGCCTGGCGAACGCCAAGTTTAACGGGGCGGATTTGACCAACGCCAACCTGCGCGATGCTTTGCTGTTGAGCGTTGATCTGACGGACGCAAATATGACCGGTGCGAACCTCACCGGGGCAAACCTGACGGGGGCCATTCTCATCAACGTCGACCTGTCTGATGCGGACATTACCGATGCTCGTTTCACCAGCGCCTATATCTGCAATGTGACCATGCCTGACGGAACGGTCTCCGTGGACGGCTGTTAAAGTGTTTGACGGCGCCTATTCGGCTCTTCGAGCAATGCGCAATGCATTCTTGTCACTCGGCATTTTGCATAATTGAGGTTCCCAACTGAATCTCAAAACTGCCGTTGCTTGGCGAAGGCCTTGGGCAATCAGGATGGCTTTGATTTGAGCAATCCAGGGCAGCCGCAGTGCCTCCTGTATCAGAACCCTGGGACAGAGTGTTGCCACCATTATCCTGAGCCTGATTGTTCTGTTGCCTTTGCCCGTTTGATTCATCTGTATTGGACTGTGCCAGCAATACAGTGGAGGACCACTGGGTCGTTGTCTGATGCGACAGCAAACTGGATATCGGCCCGGACTGATCCTGTATGGATGGCACCGCGAAACCATCGTCACTGCCCACCGTTGCTAATGCAGGCGATGCGCACAGGCTTGAGAATGCCATCATCGTTGACAGGGCAACGATGCCTGCGAGAGTTGCTGGTTTCATGGGTTTATTACCTGTTTCTGTGTGTTTCAGCCCAGCATGGGGCGGCAATACGTCTGCTTGGTAGCCACAAAAATGGTGATTTGGTGCGCATAATGCAAGTCTGTGACTGTGGTTGAGGGGTTTGCGGTCAGTGGGACCTGACTCAGGCTGAGGGGCGGACATGGCAAAATTCAAAGCGTCTGAATGGCAAATGATCCGAGAAACGCTGAATGCGGACCCGGTTCGCTATGGCCTGCCCGCACGGGTTTATGGCTCCGTGGTGGCAGCCTCGGCAAATGTGCGCAAACTGGGCGCGAAGGCAAAACGCGACCGCCACACCTGGCAGTTCTTTGCTGACGTGTTCCGTCACTTTGATCTTCTGGCGGTGCAGGAAGTCCTCGAGGACATGGAAGGGCTCTATCACCTCAAGGATCTGATGGGGCCGCAGTTCGAGATGATCGTTTCGGATACAACCGGCTCGTTTCCAAACGAGGGGGGGCTCGCTGAGCGCCTTGCATTTATCTACAACCGCAACATGGTGGAGAGGACCGGGCTGGTGACTGATGTTACCTATGATCGCTCCAAGGTCCTGCAGATCATCGGTAGTAATGTCGACCCAATCAGGGATGCGGTGGAAAAAGCCAAGACCAATGCGGATTACAAAAGGAAGTTCAAGAAATTCGAAGTGGAGCTCGAAAGGGCCCGCCTGGAAGGCAAGAAGGAGCCCACGCCTCCTGTTCTACCGGTAAAGATGCCGGTTTTCGTATCGTTCATCAGAACGCCGTTTGCCGTTATGTTCGACATTGTCGGTCATCCGGGGGCTGAGCGTTACACCTTCCTTGCGGTCAACGCTCACCTGTTTTTTGGCAATTTTATCGACTACCGGCGCCAGGAATTCAATGCTCTTCTGAGCTGGGTGCTGGGGCGGGTTCAGGAGCGCCCGTCGGGACAGCCTCTCAATATTGTTCTCCTTGGCGATCTCAACCTCGACTTCGACAACCCGCGCAACGATCGCGGCCGCATTCTCGCGTTCATTGAAGGTCTCAACAGAATGGGCGGCACGCAGGTCGACGTCCATTTCCCGTTCCTTCATCCGCATCCGATCGTCGCTGGCCAGCAGCTGATGGGAAGCGATGGCCGGGTTTTGCAGACCCATGCGCGCCTCAGCGAGACTTTCGACCAGATCGGCATATTCTCCCGCGACCCACGCCTGAAACGCCTTGCTGATGCGCCGGTTGGCATGGCGCCAACCGGGCCGGACTTTGGTGTCTTCGACTTCGTCAATCTGTTTGCTGAAACACTTGAAGGTGCAGCCTACGATTCTCTGTCAGCGGCAAAACAGAAAGCGCTTATCAAGCGTTTCGAGCACGCTGTGAGCGATCACATGCCGTTGTGGTACCGCCTGCCACTACCGGACGTTCCTGAAGGCATGTCCGTTCACGCTCCCGATTGACGATTGGATTGCTGCCAATCGCGAGTGTTTGATGGGGCTAGATTGGCGCGCCCGGAATGGGGTTCGGAGTGGTTGATCTATGATGCCACCGACATGGCTGTTGTGATAGCGTACGCGAGGCAATTCAGAACAAATAGTTGGACGCGATCATAGTGGAAAGTAAACGGAACCCGAGCGCGGCTGCGGCATCAACCTCGACGTTTGGCACCTCCGCCTATGGCGGTGAGGGATGGCGGCAGCGCAGCAAAACCCACGCACAGGAAATAGGATCGCTCTGGGCGCCCTGCGGTATCAATTCAGAGTGGGCGGCGCTGGAGGCTGTTCTTCTGCATCAGCCGGGCGAAGAGCTGGCGTCTTCCCATAATGACCCCTCTGCGGTCCAGATGCTGGAGCCGCTGGATCTTGGGCGTGCACAGGCCGAACATGACGCCATGGCCGAAACATACCGATCCGCCGGAGTGGATGTTCACCTCGTTTCTCCTGAAGACGTGCCGTCGCCGAACCAGATGTTTTGCGCTGATCTGTTCGTCATGACCCCGCAAGGGGCGATCCTGGCCCGACCGGCATCTGATGTCCGTGCCGGCGAGGAACGATGGGTCGCCCGGCGGTTGGCGGACATTGGCGTGCCGATCCTGAAAACGCTCACGGGAGAGGCAACCTTCGAGGGTGCCGACCTCATGTGGTTCGACGCCACGACCGCAATTATTGGCAGAGGCCACCGTACAAACCAGGCCGCGATTGATCAGATATCGACGGTGCTGGCCGAGATAGATGTGGCGACGCTTGTCGTCGACATGCCCTACGGCACAATGCACCTGATGGGGATGTTGCGCATCGTGGACAGAGATCTTGCTATCGCCTGGCCGCGCCGTACGCCCTATGCCGCAGTGAAAGCGCTTCAGGAGCGGGGGATGGATGTCGCTTTTCTGCCCGACGTGCAGGAAGCGGAACGTAACAGAGCTCTTAATTGCGTAACGCTTGCTCCCCGGCGGATCCTGATGGTTGGCGGAAATGTGCGCACCCGGTCCTTTTACGAAGAATTGGGGATCGAATGCGTGGTGTCTCCCGCCGAAGAACTTGCAAAGGCTGCGGGAGCCATTGGCTGCCTCACAGGTGTCGTGCGCCGGGAACTTGTTGAGTGAAGGATACGGGGATGAGTTCTGATCTCGAAAACACCATTGCAATCCTTGAGAGGCTCGTTGGCTTTCCAACCGTGTCCGGCGGCCCAACCCACGACATTCTCAACTACGTGCAGGAATATCTGTCCGGACATTGCGTGACTTCGCATCTGAGCTTTGATGAGACAGGCGAGAAGGCAAACCTGTTTGCAACGATCGGGCCCGAGATTGACGGCGGGGTTGTCCTCAACGGCCACACGGACGTTGTGCCCGTAGAAGGACAGGCGTGGTCAAGTGATCCATTCGTGCTTCGAAGAGAAGGCGGCCGTCTCTATGGCCGCGGTTCCGTTGACATGAAAGGATTTCTCGCCTGCGTTCTGGGATCGGTTCCTGGATGGAAATCTCTGGATCTGGCGCGACCTCTCCATATTGCCTTTTCGTATGATGAAGAGACTGGAGGCTATGGTCTGCCGGTTCTGCTTGAGGACATGGCTGGGCGTACCTACAGACCTTCGATTGTCATTGTCGGTGAGCCAACAGAAATGAACATCATCTCAGGTCACAAGGGCGGCTTTGAACTCACAACCGACATCACCGGGCTGGAAACCCATTCATCGATACCGAGCGCAGGCCTGAATGCCATTCATTATGCAGCCCGACTTGTTACAAAAATCGAGAATGTGGCCGACGATTTTGCATCCCGGCCGCACGAAGGCTCGCCCTTTGACCCGCCCTACGCAACACTCAATGTCGGCACCATCAAGGGTGGCACAATGCGCAATGCAACGGCTGGATACTGCAGTTTTGACTGGGAGTTGAGACCGATGCCCGGCGAAGACGGTAGTGCAGCCCTTGAAGAGATAGAGCAATATGCAAAGCAAGTGCTCGAAACCGAGATGCGGGAGCACTATCCCCAGGCGCGTATCGAGACCAAAGCGTCAGCACTGGTTCCAGCGCTAGATAACCGGACTGCTCATGAGGCCGTTGCCTTTGTTTGTGAGATTACCGGCTTGAACAGCGAGGGCGTTGTCTCATTCGGCACTGATGGCGGATATTTCAGCGACGCCGGATTTCCAACCGTTGTGTTTGGGCCTGGCAGCATTTCTCGTGCGCACAAACCGGATGAATACATAGAGACATCAGAACTCGCGGAAGGGCTCGCGTTCCTCCGAAAAGTGGGCGAACGGCTCACGTAACGTTGCAGCGAGTATCGGTGCCGGGGGCCGGGAAGGTGTCGTTTCGGTGCACCAGCCATCGTATGCATTGTGCCATTCCGTCTTGTGTGATTTCATATGCACGCAAGCAACAATTGAGAACTCACGGCGTAATCAATTGCGTGAGGTCTGTGACAGAAAGGGAGGATGCAATGTGTAACGTGTTCGCTGGCCAGGATCCGGCCAACTACGCCTATGAGACACGTTCGATCCGCCTGATGGGACATGTGACCAGTGTCAGACTGGAATCGAAGTTCTGGGTCATTCTTGAGCAAATCTCTGCGGCGCAGGATATGCCAATGTCAAAATTCCTTTCTCTGCTTTACGAAGAAGCCCTTGAGATTCATGGTGAAATTTCGAATTTTGCGTCGCTCCTTCGATGCTGCTGCCTGAATTTTCTGGATACGGAATTTGAGCATGAGCGGCTGCAGAGCGAGGCTCTGGAAGCGGCCGTTGCGTAACTGCCAAGCCGCATTCTCGAATGTAGTAGCCGCATAATACCTCTATCCAAATAGAAGCTGTTAGCCTTCTTCCCTATGCACGTTCGTTCTCGGGGGAGGAAGTTGTTGGAGTTGTCACGGCGCGCTTATCTTGCGCTGGTTGCCGGTGCTTGTGGCTTGCTCAATGCCGTTCGCGTCGTGCCTGTCCATGCTGGTCGCACGAAACTTTGCAGTGAAAGCAGTTTCGTTTGCCGCACACTCGGGACCGATTGGACCTGGCTCCAGATCGACCGCCCGGGTCGGGTCGAAGATCAGCAACCATTAGCTTTCAGACCTCCATCGACTGCTCAAAGAACCGGGCACAGTTTCGGGCAACAAGTTGCCGGTGATCTGATTGCGCTGGCGCAAGAACAGGAGATAGGGGCGAATGGCTAAAGCCATACATATGATGGTCCGGGTGCTTGATGAAGAGCGCTCAATCGATTTCTACCAAAAAGCCTTCGGGCTGAATATTGAGGACCGATTTGATTTCGACGGTTTCACGCTGGTTTATCTGAAAAATCCTGAGAACGATTTTGAGATCGAACTGACCGTGAACCACTCTCAGAGCGATCCTTATACCCATGGCGATGGCTACGGCCACATCGCGGTTTCGGTCGATCAGGTTGATGCGGAGCATAGCCGGTTTGAGGCCCTTGGGCTTTCGCCAACTCCGGTCAAGGAGTTCCATCGCGATGGCTCGCTGATGGCCAAGTTCTTTTTTGTGCAGGATCCCGACGGCTACAAGATCGAAGTCCTGCAACGTCATGGGCGCTACACCTGACGCCCTGATGATCTGCGCGCCGGTTTTTCATCGGGGCGTTCCATTCACTGAGGAGGAAGTGAAAAATGCGAACACTGGACAAGAGAGTAAAACTCTCGCGACGCAGCGTGCTTGGCGCTGGCGGAGCATCATTGATGGCGCTCAGCGTGCTGCCCACCGGCATGATTGTCGGGCCGGACAGCGCCTGGGCGGTGACAGCAGAGGCGCTGAAGCCGGAGAGCTTTGCCACGCTGGTTCAAATGTCGAGAGACATCTACCCACATGACCGGCTTGCGGACAAATTTTATGCCGCAGCGGTTCAGTCCTTTGATGCGGCTGCTGCTGCTTCTGAGGATGACAAGACGCTGTTTGAGAATGGTGTCATTGGTCTTGATGCAGCGGCGATGGGAGCCCACGGCGTTCCCTATGCACAGGTTGGATGGGAAATTGACCGTGTTGCCCTTCTGCGCGGAATGGAGAAATCCGGTTTCTTCCAGCGTGTACGAGGAAGCCTGGTGACCGGCATCTACAACAATCAGGAAGTCTGGCCTTTGTTTGGTTACGAGGGCGAGTCGGCGTCGAAGGGCGGTTACATCGACCGCGGTTTCAATGACATCGACTGGCTGGATCAGGTTTAAGGGGAGGCGCGTAAGATGGCTGCAAATTTTGATTTAAATGATGACAGTGTCGTTGTCATCGTGGGCTCCGGTGCGGGCGGTGGAACCCTTGGTAACGAACTTGCCCAGGCCGGTGTCAAAACGGTCATCCTTGAAGCTGGCGGACGCCACGAGATCGAGGATTTCAGCAACGATGAATGGGGAATGTTCAGTCAGATTTCCTGGCTTGATCCGCGCACCACTTCAGGATCATGGCGCGTGGCAACCGATTTCTCCGGATTGCCCGCCTGGATCGTCAAGGCTGTCGGTGGCTCAACCGTGCACTGGGCTGGCGCTTCATTGCGTTTCCAGGAGCATGAATTTCGGGTGAGAACCGAATATGGTGATGTTCCAGGTGCCAATCTGCTCGACTGGCCGATCACGCTTTCGGAAATGGAGCCCTGGTACGCCCGTGCTGAAGACAAAATGGGCGTTACACGCACCAACAACATTCCAGGTCTTCCCGGCTGCAACAACTTCCTCGTCATGGAAGCTGGCGCAAAGGCTCTTGGTTATCAGGAGTGTCATACAGGTCGTATGGCCATCAACTCCGAACCACGGGATGGGCGTGGTGCCTGCCAGCAGATCGGTTTCTGCTTCCAGGGCTGCCAGTCGGGTGCGAAATGGTCGACACTTTATGCGGAAATTCCAAAGGGCGAAGAGACAGGCAATCTCGAAGTGCGACCGAACGCTCAGGTGCTCCGCATCGAACACGATGCATCGGGTAAAGCAACGGGCGTTGTTTATGCGGATGCTGACGGCAACCAGCATATGCAAAGCGCCCGCGTGGTGTGCGTAGCCGGCAATTCCATCGAAAGCCCACGGCTGCTCCTGAACTCGGCATCGAGCATGTTTCCCGACGGTCTCGCCAATTCCTCCGGACAGGTCGGGCGCAATTACATGCGGCACATGACCGGGTCGGTCTATGGCGTCTTTGATCGTCCAGTGAACATGTATCGCGGCACGACAATGGCCGGGATCATTACGGATGAGTCCAAAAACGACCCGTCCCGTGGATTTGTCGGCGGCTATGAAATGGAAACCCTGTCGCTGGGCCTGCCGTTCATGGCTGCGTTCCTTGACCCGGGTTCGTGGGGGCGCGAGTTCGCCTCAGCGATGGAGATGTACGACCATATGGCGGGCATGTGGCTTGTCGGAGAAGACATGCCGCAGGAAAGCAATGCCATAACACTGCATCCAAGCATGACGGATCAGCATGGTCTGCCCATTCCGAACGTGCATTTTGATGATCACCCGAACGATGTTGCCATGCGCAATCATGCGTTCACACAAGGCTCTGCGGTCTATGATGCCGTGGGTGCCACACGGACGTTCCCGACACCACCTTATCCATCAACGCACAATCTCGGCACCAACCGGATGTCAGAGAAGGCGCGTGATGGCGTGGTGAACAAATGGGGTCAGACCCACGATGTTGCCAACCTGTTTGTGTCAGACGGCAGCCAGTTCACCACCGGCGCGTCGGAAAATCCGACACTGACCATTGTTGCTTTGGCCGTTCGTCAGGCTGATCACATCGCATCTGAGATGGCGGCCGGTAATTTGTAGCAACCGCCTTCTCCTCCCTAGCTGTGCGCCCGTACAAGTTCCGATCCAGGGCTTGTGCGGGTCACAGCGACAGGAACTAGGTTTCCTGTGCGCCAAGGGCTGATTTCTCGCGAATGGCACCGACGAAGCGGTCCAGCGTCGAGGAATAGTTGCCGCGCGGGATCATTATCTCGATCAATTGAAAACAACTCTCATCCGCGTGGGCGGATTCGAGCGCGTCAGCAAGTTCAGCGCGCGTTGAAACGCGAATGCCCTTGCCGCCCAGAGGGCCTGCCATTTTCGCAAACTGCCAATCGTCCAGATCATTGTAGGACGTTTCTTTTTGAAAGACCTTCAGCATGCCCCAGCTCGTATTGTTGAAGAGAAGGACGATGGGGTTCCAGCCGTAGCGTCGGCAATTGCCCAGTTCCCAGCCGGTCATCTGAAATGCGCCGTCGCCAACAAGGATCAAGGGTCGCCGTCCCGATGCTGCTTGAATGCCAAGGCCCATAGGTACACCGGGCCCCATGGTCTCGTAATAACCCGGTGCCACGAGTTCGGTGTTCTCCATGTCCATGGCTGTAAACAGGCAATCTCCCATGTCTGATGCAATTGGCATCAAGCCGTGACGGGCAAAATGATCATTCACGGCACGCGCGATATCGGCAGGCAATATCTGCTTGTCATCATGTTCCAGACCACGTGGATGTTCATGCTGGTCTGCGGTACCGGCCGTGCCCACAGGTACGGCGATCTCCAGCAGGGCATCGATCAGGGCTGATAGTGGCACTTCGGGATACATGTGATGGGCGAAATGTACGGCGCCATCGAAGGCATGAACCGCATTCCGCATGTCAATCTGGCGTTTTGAGACACCGAAGTTCGTGTCGCACAAGATGACACCCATGAGGAACAGGGCATCGGCGCGCTCCACGGTCTGACGGGTTTCAGGGTCGCCGGCGAGGCCAAGATAGGTGCCAATGAGAGGGGCATCTGATTCTGCAAGAATGCCACGCGCCATGAATGTGGTGGCTGTCGGAATAGCCAGCTTGCGGGCGAGTGTTGCCACATCGTCTTCAATGCCATAGCGGCGGACCTCGACGCCGAGCAGAAGGGCCGGGTTTTCTGCGGCCTGAAGCGCTTCCATAATCTCTTCAGCACAGGCGCGCGCCGCGGCAGTGTTCACCGGGGCAGGCTCGTGAGATGGCACGGGCTCGCAGGCAACATCCACCATGTCGCGGGGCAGCTCAATGTAGACCGGGCGCGACAGTTGCAATGCGCGCCTGAGTACGCGGGCGATTTCAGCCGGCGCCGTTTCGGGATCATTGAGTACGGCCTGATCGCAGGTTACTTCACGAAACACTTGAAG
>JAJFHB010000483.1 GCA_021775795.1 Hyphomicrobiales bacterium
CCGAAGACGAAAGCCCATCACTTCGTGCCGGCGGCAGAAGGCTGAGCAGGCTTACACTGCAGGCACGCGAGAAGGCTCCGGCAGCTACAAGGGCCAAGTAGGGCAGGTAGCCCGACTGTGCTGTATCCACAAGTGCTGCAACCAATGTTACACGCAGTACAAGGCTTAGACACAATGCGGCGACACCATAGCTGCCGACACGGCTGTCGCGCATGATCTCGAGCTTTTCATCCTGCGTCCAGCCGCCGCCAAAACCATCTGCCGTATCGGCAAGTGCGTCCTCATGGAAGGCCCCCGTCACCGCAACAAGCACAGCAATCGCAATTGTCGCAGAGACCAGTGAGGGGAGGCCCATCCAAAGGCTTGCCCCCAAAGCCAAAGCACCGATGGTGCCGATGACAGCACCCGCAAGGGGATGAGCCCGCAAGATCTGCTGGGAAGGTGGTACTTCAGGATGAGCGGCCGCTGGCAACGGCAGGCGTGTCAGAAACCGCAATGCATGCAACGTGTCTTCGCCCCAGACTTTGAGCGTTTGACCTGCATGTTTGTAATAGTGATCGTCCACGTTTATGCCTCGTACCGGGCAGGGACTGGTCTATTCGTTGACAGCCCTTCGGTGTTCTGCCTCGACAGGCGCAGGAGCAGCGCTTGAGCGAACCATACGGTTTCTCGGGAACTCCGCAATAGCTTCTGTACCGACGCCAAGCTCGCTCTGGAGGGAAAAACTGCCGCCGTGCAGTTCCACAAGGCCGCGGACAATGGGCAGGCCGAGGCCTGCGCCTTCCTGCGCCGTCTCGTAGGAAAGTGAGCCCTGTCCAAAGGAGCTCAAAACATTTGGAATTTCGTCCTTGGGAATTCCCGGGCCGGTGTCACGTACTGAGAGAAAAAGCCCGCCTGAAGCCGTGTGGCCGACGCGCAGATGGATCTGCCCGCCACTGGGTGTGAATTTTACTGCGTTCGAAATCAGATTGAGCCAGATCTGCCGAAGGGCGCGTTCGTCGCCAAGCAGTTTGGGCAGGTTCACATCGAACTGTTCAAAGACATCAATGCCCCCGTCCTTGATCTTGAGCGACATCAATTCCTTACAATCGGTAGCGACATCCTGAACGAGCACCGGGTATTCCTGCATCTTGTAGCGTCCGGATTCAACTTTCGAATGCTCGAGCACCTGATTGATCAGATTGAGCAGATGTTCTCCGGATCGATGGATGTCGTATGAGTATTCCCGGTAGCAGGGAATTGAATGCGGCCCCATGATCTCGTCTTTCATCACTTCCGAGAACCCCAGAATAGCATTCAGTGGTGTGCGCAATTCATGGCTCATGGTGGCAAGGAAGTGAGATTTTGCAGCGCTTGCTTCTTCTGCCCGCTTCAGCGCTTCTTCAGAGTGAAATTTGGCGGTTTCCAGCTCCGCAACCAGCGCATCCTTCTGCGCCCGGTATTCCAGCATGTTTCGCGCCGTGTTGTGCATGGAACGGGCGAGCTGCAGAGCATAAAGCTCTGTTGCGATGGCGAAGAGCGCCATGCCGTAGTGAATCGGCCCGCCATCCATGACCGCGAGATGCACGATGGCAATCGTTATGGGCACGGTGCCGGCTAGCACAATCGTCATATAGCTGCTTGTCGCCGTCATCCTGATCACGACAACAATGAGCAGAACGCCAACGGCGAGCATATGTTCCTGAGGAGCCATAGGCTCCCACACGAAGTAGGCAAGGCTGGCCCAAACCGTCGACATCAAGAACTCCGACGCGGCAAACTTGCCGCCCCACACTTTGGCGTCGGTGGTGACCGGGTCTTCCTTGTTGAATTCCCGGCAAAGAACAAGCTGTATACCTTGCGCCATGATCAAAGCGCTGAACCAGAGAAGTGAAGTCTGGAGCGGCAGCCAGTTGAGACAATAGCCCGCCGCAATGATGGCAAGCAGCGGCAGCGCAAAGGCGGTGCGGTACTGGCTCGAGACGAACAGTGCCAGCAGCTCATAATTGAAAGACAGGCCTGCGCTGATGCCGGAAAGTTTGGCCCGGGCCTCGCGCACGTGTGCACCGAGCGCCTGAGAACGCTCAGGTTTCTTGCTCCGTGCGTCGAACGTGGCTCCAGTCATCAGGCGGTGGCCCCTGTCTATCCAACCGGCATACTTGTCAATCCAACCCGCAGACATGCGTGCGGGCGCGCGGATTGCTCCACGCGGCTGGCTTCATGCAGCCAAACTGGCAGAAATTTGTTAACGGTGGCTTCGCAAATTCAATTAAATTTGACGGATTCTTCTTGGCGAACATGCACTTGCCGCTGCCGCACATATCCTAACAACGCACCCGACAGATGCTATTTCTTTGCTGCCATTTCAAAGAATTTCCCGGTCTGCTCACCACCCATGAAGAGGGCTTTGCCATCTGACATATCTGAAATTTTAGCCCAGGCCGCGGCGATATCTTCGGCCTGTGCCTGATCTCCGAGAAAAACACCCTGGCTTTCCACAATTTCTGTCTTCGCGTAGGCGCCTGCACCCGCGCACAAAATCGTGCCGGTTGGTGCCTCTTCGCTTGCCAGATAAATCACGGCCGGTGTCACCCGCTCCGGCGTTGCCAGCATTTCAGCTTCTGGCGGAAACAGGTCTGACGTCATTCTTGTATAGGCGACCGGCGCAACCGCATTACAGCGAATGTTGTTTTTCTGACCTTCGAGTTTCAGTGTGTTGATGAGGCCAACAACTGCCATTTTGGCCGCGCCATAGTTTGACTGACCGAAATTGCCGTAAAGGCCGCTGGAAGAGGTTGTGACGATAATGCGGCCGTATTCCTGTTCGCGCATCACCGGCCATGCCGCCTTGATCGGCTTCACGGTACCCATGACGTGGACGTTCATCACCGCTTCAAAGTCGTCCAACGGCATCTTTTGCAGCGTTTTGTCCCGGAGTATTCCGGCATTGCACACCAGAACATCTAGCCGGCCGAAGGCTTCAAGCGTTTGCGAGATCAATCCTTCCACGCCGGCATCATCGGTCACGCTTGCAGCGTTGGAGATGGCTTCTCCTCCCATGCCGCGTATTTCTGCCACGACATCCTCTGCAGCCTGAGATTTGCCGCTGGAACCATCAACGGAACCGCCCAGGTCATTGACAACCACTTTGGCGCCGCGACGGGCAAACTCCAGAGCGTGAGAGCGCCCAAGACCACCGCCCGCGCCGGTTATCACAGCAACTTTGTCATCAAACCTGATATCCATTTTCTCAGCCTTTCGCCAATTGCCGGGAGCTGCGGCGTAAGATGGAGACGCGCGTGAATCAGGTCAAGCCTTAGCGTGTTGACCGACAGTTGCAGAACCAAACCACATCACGGCCTGCCATCGCTTAGTTCATGTGTCACCTCATGTAATTGTCAACGACGAAGGGTTTCGTGTGGTGCAAACGCTGGTATGCTAGGCGTAACGTGCACCCTGCGGTTGGGTTGCATTCTGGAGGTTTTGGCTTGGCTCTTCAGCTCACGTTCGTTGGCACAGGTGACGCGTTTGGCAGCGGGGGGCGTTTCAATACGTGCTTCCATCTGGCCAGCGACAATTGTACAGCTCTGATCGACTGTGGCGCCTCATCCATGGTGGCCTTGCGCCGTCAGGAACTGGATCTCGGTGAAATTGACGTCATTTTGCTGTCCCATTTGCACGGTGATCATTTTGGTGCGCTGCCGTTTTTTCTGCTCGATGCCCAATTCGTAACGGCACGCCGTAAACCACTTGCAATCGTCGGCCCGCCGGGAACCACGGATCGCCTGCATCAGGCGATGGATGTGTTCTTCCCCGGATCCAGCAAGATTCCCTGGAAGTTTGATTTCAAAGTCGTG
>JAJFHB010000484.1 GCA_021775795.1 Hyphomicrobiales bacterium
TACAGTCCGAAGAGCGGGAGACAATCCGCAGCTTCGTCCTCAGGGCCTTCCAGTTCGCGATGCTCTGCACGAAACATCCGGGATTTCGGGAGGAGCGTGAGTGGCGTGTCGTGTATTTGCCGAGATTTCAAGCTTCTGAACATCTCATCAAGGACACCGCGGTTATCGGCGGTATTCCCCAGCCGATATATAATATCCCCCTGAAAAATCTGCCGACTGAAGGCCTTGTTGGTGTCGAATTTCCGGAACTCGTGGACCGGATAATTATTGGACCGACGCAGTATCCGTTGGCAGCGCGGGAGGCGTTCGAAGACTTGCTGGCCGCGGTAGGCGTTCCTGACCCGGCGTCTCGCGTGGTTGTGTCCGATATCCCATTGCGATGAGCGTGCCGGGTCGCTTGTGAGGCATTTTTCGATGCCAGTGTTCGGTGCCAGTGGTCCCGGCCTAAACCAAACGTTGCATTACGTCACCGTCCAGCATCATCGCATGGATACGCAAGTAGCGGTCGGGCCGGTACAGATGTCTCTGCTCTTACACAGCCCGACCGCATCTTAATGCGTTTTTACCTGCAATCTGTCGTGTCCGTGCCGAAGATGCAGTTCAGAGGTTCATCACATTCACCATCCCTGGCAAAGTTGCAGCTGTCTGGGATTGGGTTGCCTTTGGGATCAAGGCAATCGCGGGTGTCTGTACCGAGGTTACAGTTGGTTGGCTCATCACACAGGCCATCATTTGCGAATGTACAGCTGTTGGCTATGGCCAGTCCGTTCGCATCGCGGCAGTCAGCGGAATCTGTTCCGGGGTCGCAGTTGGCTGGTTCATCGCACGAGCCGTTGCGTGCGAACTGGCATGTGTTCAGATTGGGCAGATTGCTGGGTTGTTCCTGCTGGCTCGGTTGTTCCTGTGGATTGGGGTCGTTTGGATTGAACGGATTGAGGGGAACGGTTTGTGCCAGCTCGACGGGTTCTCTGATGAGGCCATTTATGTTCTGAAGAGATTCAAGAACTGCATCAGAAAGTGGCGCAACAAATTCATCGGCCCGCACGTCGATTGCCGTGCCCAGGCCTGCAAGTAAAATCATCAGTGCAGCCAGGCGGCCTCCAATTCTTTTCGGCCAGCCAAGCAATGATTGTGTATGCAGCCGCGTCGGTATCGTTCCGTTCCGTCCTGGCATTGTATTCCTCAATTTTGTTTGTTGACCACTGATCCACATAATGCGGTGCGTAGCCGACAGTTTCAACAATCGTATTGATTGTACTTTCCCGTTCCACTTCAGCGGTGCCGGTGCGATTTTGTTTGTAGTTCAAATGATAAACCGGCTGTAAGGCGCCACAATCAACGAAACAAAAGAAACATTACAAGTCGGTTAAATCGGACATGGCTGCATTGATGCGTTCACGGACTTGTGCGAAGCTCTACTGCTTGTACGTGGTGTGGGAAGTTTACAAACATAGGCAGCTGATAATTATGGCACGTGTCCTGACTTTTGCTCTTTCCCTCATTGCTTTGCTCGCCCTTTCGGACGGGCGGGCACTCGCTGTGGAGCGCATTGCGCTCGTGGTCGGCAACTCCAACTACACGTTGATATCCCCACTCGTTAATCCTGCAAATGATGCCGAGTTGATGGCAGCGACACTGACGGACCTAGGTTTTGACGTTATTGTCGAAACTGACGCGGACCGGCGTCGACTGGCGCGGCAGATACTTGAATTCGGACGGCGTCTGGGCAGGGCGGGTGATGATGCTGTTGGTCTGTTCTTTTATGCCGGGCACGGCGTTCAGGCAGCCGGTGCAAACTACCTGTTGCCGATCGGAGCAGAGGTAAACACCGAAGCGGATCTCGAGATTGAAGCGATCAATGCGAATTGGGTGCTGGCGCAAATGGATGAGGCTGGCAACAGCCTCAACATCGTGGTGCTGGACGCCTGTCGCAACAATCCCTTTCAAAGTTCCTTCCGGTCATCATCACGTGGGCTGGCGCGCCTGGACGCGCCTGCAGGCTCCCTGGTGGCGTATTCTGCAGCACCAGGACAAACTGCGGTAGATGGTGACGGCAAGAACAGCCCGTACACGAAGGCACTGGCCAGTGCCATGGCAGAACCCGGAGTCGAACTCCTGCAGGTTTTCCGCCGCGTTCGTCTTGATGTTGAAAGTGAAACAAACGGCAGCCAGACGCCCTGGGAAGAGCAGTCTCTGCGCTCGGATTTCTATTTTCTTGATGCGGAAGAAACTGTTCCGGAAGAAGAGCAGCAAATTGCGGTGATTGCGCCAGAAATCGAGCCTTCTGCAGCGCCGTCTCAACCATCAAGTGATTCGAATGTCGCGCTCGAGCTGGCCTTCTGGGATTCGGTCAAAAACAGCAATGATGCCGGCATCCTTCAGACATATCTCAACCGCTACCCGGAGGGCGTCTTCTCTGGCCTTGCGAAACTCATGATTTCCCGCTTGCAGGACGCTCAACCACAGCAGGAAGAAGAACAGCCTGAGACGCAACAATCAGAAAATCAACAACCGGACAGCCAACAGCCCGAAACACAGCAATCTGAGAATCAGCGGGAGCCCCAGAATCAGCAAGAACTCGGGAACCAGCAAGCTGGTAACCAACAACCGGAGGGACAACAGCCTGAGAGCCAACAAAACCAGGGCGAACAGGCTGGCGCCGGGCAGGGGGATCCGCAGCAGGGACAGGCTCCGGATGCGAGTGGCAACGGCAATGCTCAGAATCAGCCGCCGGCGGGCGCCGACGATGGCTCATTCGATGTCGCAAATGTTCCACCGGGAAGCGAGCTTCCGGTACAGCCGATCATCGAAAGTTACCCGGAACTGCCGCGCGATATTCAAGCTGCACTGGATCAGGTTGGTTGTGACCCGGGTCCCGTTGACGGCATCTGGGGCAGACGCAGTCAGGGGGCTCTT
>JAJFHB010000485.1 GCA_021775795.1 Hyphomicrobiales bacterium
CCCTGACCGGGTCCTACATGTTGGCGCGTCGGGATGTGACCGGGTACGACTACTTTGACCGTACTGCAGGCGGCTTTTGGCGCTCCTTCAGCGCCATCATTCTTCTCGCGCCCATGTACATGCTGTTTGCCAGTGCAGAACATTCAATCAGCGCTGAGTTAGGCGCCAACACAACCTCTGCCCTGCGTGACACACCCAACTATGTTGGCAACATGGTCGGCCTGGCGCTCCAGTGGATCGGCTTTCCAATCGTTATGGTGCTTGTGGCCCGGGTGTTGCAGTTGAGCCGCCACTACGCGGGTTTCATCATTGCCTACAACTGGTCGTCGGTTCTGGTCATGGCACTGCTCTATTGCCCCATCGGGCTTTACCAGATCGGGCTGTTGAGTGCGGCCGGCGCCAGCCTCGCCAACTTCGCCCTTCTGGCACCGGTTCTCTACTACCGCTGGTTCATTGCCCGCACGTCACTGGACATTACCGGCCTGACGGCAACCGCAATAGTCGGAATGGATTTTGTTTTGTCGATGCTGTTGCTGGATATCGCCAGAATTATGATTGGCTAGAATCGCTTTCCCGATAAGTGACCGATTCCAGGTAGAGGCCGCAGGCCGGTGCGACAGGCCCGCATGCTGCGCGCTCACAAGCATCAAGGGCGTGGACGAGGTCTGCAACGGTCCACTTTCCATCCCCGACGTATCGAAGTGAGCCGACCATTGAACGCACCTGATTGTGCAGGAAAGAGCGGGCCGCAACCTCAAAGATTATCTCCTCACCGCGGCGGCGGACCGTTAAGCGGTCGAGTGTCTTGACCGGCGAGGCTGACTGACACCGGGTGGCCCTGAAGGTTGTGAAGTCATGTCGTCCTATGAGTACCTGGGCGGCCTCATGCATGGCATCTGCATCCAATGGCACATGAATGAGCCAGGCCTTATCACGGTCATGCACGAGTTCAGCGCGGCGGTTGATGATGCGATAGCGGTATGACCGGCCTATGGCATCGAAACGTGAGTGGAAGTTGTCTGCCACTATCTGCGATGTCAGAACACTGATCGGATTTGGACGCAGATAATAGTTGAGGCCGGTGAGGAGCTTGTGTGGGTTCCAGTCCCGGACAAGATCGAAGTGAGCAACCTGCCCCAGAGCATGCACGCCGGTATCTGTTCGCCCGGCACCGAGCACCTGCACATCTTCCCCGGCAAGCCTGGCAATGGCAATGGTCAGCGCTTCCTGCACGGAAAGGCCGTTATCCTGCTTCTGCCAGCCAACAAACGGCGTGCCATCATACTCAAGATCGATGCGGTAGCGGGGCATGGTTGAAATGACCGATCAGGCAAGGGCGGTGCCCGGCGGCACCGGTATACCGCGCAGGAACTCTGCTGCGCTGAGCGCGTCACGGCCGGCACGCTGGACAGTGACGAGACGTACAGCGCCTGAGCCACAAGCAATCGTCAGTTGATCATCAAGGGCCTCACCCGCCACACCTTCACCATTGGCGCGTTCAACCCGCAATACCTTTATGCGTTGCGGTTTGCCGGAATGCTGCAACTCAAACCAGGCGCCAGGGAAGGGGCTCAATCCCCTGATTTGATTGTGAACCTCATCTGCGGTTTTCCGCCATTGGATGCGGGCCTCCGCCTTTTCAATCTTGGCAGCATAGGTGGCGCCTTCAAGTGGCTGCGGCGTGCAGGACAGTGTTTCCCGCCCGAGTGCCGAGAGGGCGCGAACCAACAAGCTGGCACCCGTGCCGGCCAGGCGGTCGTGCAACTCGCCGGCGGTCAAATCGGGCTCAATCGGCACACGTTCAGAGATGCAGACAGGGCCCGTGTCGAGCGCTTCTTCCATCTGCATTACAGCCACCGCGGTTTCTTCGTCACCGGCCATGACGGCCCGCTGGATGGGTGCTGCACCACGCCAGCGCGGCAGCAACGAAGCATGCAGATTGAGGCAGCCATATTTGGGGGCCTCCAGCACCGGCTTGGGCAACAACAATCCATAAGCCACCACGACGGCAACATCCGCATCAAGTGCTGCAAACTCGTCCTGGACTGCCGGGTCTTTCAGTGAGGCAGGTGTTGCGACGTCCAGACCATGCGCCTCAGCAAAACTGTGCACCGGGCCGGGACGCGCTTCCATACCTCTGCCACTCCGGCGCGGCGGCTGCGAATAAACACGCACGACCTCGTGCCCGGCACCGACGATTTCAGCCAGTGTCGGGACCGCAAATTCCGGGGTGCCCATGAAAATTACGCGCATGTGTCAGAGCCGCCTTAGACATCAGGGTTCAGATCAAGCCAAGGTCATTTAGAACAGATCGTACGTCGTGAAATGCTCTAGTCAGCGCCTTCCAGCTTTTTCGCCTTGGCGAATTTCTTCTGGATGCGCTCACGCTTGAGGCGCGAAATATGGTCGATAAACAAGACACCGTTCAAATGATCAATCTCGTGCAGGATGCAGGTTGCAAGAATGCCGGAGCACTCAATCTCCTGCGCTGTTCCTTCCCGGTCGAGATAACGCACCCTGCATTCAGCGGGGCGTTCCACCTCTTCGTAGATGTCGGGAATTGACAGACAGCCTTCTTCATAGATGGCAGTCTCTTCAGACGTCCAGACAACCTCGGGATTGATGAAATACATCGGCTGCTTTGGTTCGTCGTCACGCACCACATCAATCACGACCAGGCGCTTCGCCTCAGCAATCTGCACTGCAGCCAGACCAATGCCGGGAGCGGCATACATGGTCTCGAGCATATCATCCAAAAGGGCAAGCACGTCCGCATCCACCTTGTCGACCGGCGTCGATACGGTCTTCAGCAGGGGATCGGGTATCTTGATAATGGTGCGCAGAGCCATGGTGTCTCACTTTCAACGGGCCTGAGATAGGTGAACGGACCGGAAAGGTCAACTGGTTCGGCCGCGACTGTCTCTCTTCCATCAGGTTGCAGAGGTCTGGTGTCTTTCCCAGTGACATGTTCACGTTTTGTCTGAGGCGCATCGCGAATCACTATAAATTCGCCTGATGTTCGACCTTTCGCAGCCCGTCGTTACCATTGGCACGCGCGCCTTTACCGGTGTTGATTTGCTGGTTATTGCCGCCGGGCTGGCCCTGCTCCTGCTCATCGTCATTTCGGCGCTGTTGATCTCCGCGGCACGGCGGCGGCGCGATGTCATGGATAATGAAGCGCAGCGCACCGCACAGGTCGAAATGCAACTGGCTGAACTTGCAGGCCGCTTGCAGACGATTGCCGAAGGCTCCGCAAACCGTGACACCACCATGGCAAAGAGCCTTGATGAGCGGCTCGACCATATCAGCCTTCGCATGGGCCAGAACCTGCACGACACATCGAAGCGAACGACGGAAAGTCTGCGTCAGCTGCATGAGCGCCTGGCGGTCATTGATGCGGCGCAAAAGAACATAACGGAATTATCGACGCAGGTTGTGGGCCTGCAGGAAATCCTCTCCAACAAGCAAACCAGAGGCGCCTTCGGTCAGGGCCGCATGGAAGCGATTGTTGCGGACGGCCTGCCACGGCGCTCTTACACGTTCCAGCACACGCTTTCCAACAAGACGCGGCCGGACTGTGTTGTGCAACTGCCTAACAATGATGCCGTGCTGGTCATCGATGCAAAGTTCCCACTGGAAGCCTTCAATGCTTATCGCGAGGCTGGCGAAGAACAGCAAAAAAGAGCTGCGGCCATCAGGGTGCGCGCCGATGTTTCGCAGCACCTCAAGGATATCTCCGAGAAGTACCAGCTGCCTGGTGAAACCCAGGACACGGCCATCATGTTCGTGCCTTCCGAATCAATCTATGCGGAGATTTACGAATTTTTCGAGGAACTGGTGCAGAAAGCCTTCCGCGCCCGCATCCTTATTGTCTCGCCGAACATGTTGATGCTGGCAATCCAGACCATGCAGGCGATCTTCAAAGACGCAGAGATGCGGGAGCAGGCCGGCCAGATCAAAAACGAAGTGGCCTTGATCATGACCGATGTGCACCGCCTTCGCGACCGGGTTGTCGACCTTCAGCGCCATTTCGGCCACGTCAATCAAGACATTGATAAAATTCTGGTTTCTTCAGAAAAGGTCTCGCGGCGCGGTCTCAAAATCGAACAGCTGGATTTCGACGACGCGGAAACCGAAGCTGAGCCGGCTGTGCCTTCGTCGCCCAAAATTGCCGCTGGTGAGTAATAATTCCCGTGCCAGATCGACCAATGGTGACAGGAATACAACACTAACGAGAAATTGACCAACACCGCCTTTGCGTCGCCGCATGGAAGCTATAAAAGGGTCACGGGAACGCCTTGGTGAATTGTGGCAGGAGACTGGTGATGTATCGTTGTTTTGTGGCCGCTCTAGCACTCGCAGTGTTTGCGATGATGCAAGTAGGAGCGCCGTCGTCTAATGCGTCGACGACATATAATTTTACGACTGAAGAAGGTTCTTCTTCAATTCCGCGGCGCTATCTTAGAAAGACCGTCAGCTACTCCACGGATGAGCGCGAAGGTACGATCGTGATCGATACATCACGGCGCTATCTTTACTACGTCCTTGGTGACGGCGAAGCAATTCGCTACGGCATCGGCGTTGGCCGGCAGGGTTTCGATTGGAACGGCACGGAGCGCATCAGCCGCAAGGCAGAATGGCCAAGCTGGACACCGCCCGCTGAAATGCGTGAGCGTCAGCCCGAACTGCCCGCTTACATGCCGGGCGGCCCGAACAATCCGCTTGGCGCGCGTGCGCTTTATCTGGGTAGCACTCTTTACCGCATCCACGGCACCAACGAACGCTGGAGCATCGGCCGGGCGATGTCGAGTGGCTGCATCCGCATGTTGAATGAAGACGTCATCGACCTGTATGAAAGAACCCGTGTTGGTGCCAAAGTTATCGTTGAATAGCGAGGCGCAAACCACACCTTCTTGAGAAGGGGCGAGCCGGGAAACCGGCTTCGCCTCTTTTTTTATCTGAAAACGGCGCGCCAACGACCCAGAATAGCATTATGGCAATTGTAAATTTTTGGCGCCAGGTTGGCGATTTTCAATACACACACGCCCACGTGTGGTGCTTGACTTGGGCTACCCTGTGATAGGGTTGGGCAAGACTCATGGGTTTTGCCGTGCATTATCCTTGATACCGTGACGAGCAGATATCTGCCTCTCGGGCGCGCCTGGAGGGCCAAAACAACAACAGCCCCCATGCCAATACAAATGTGGAGGAAGCAAAAGTGAAAAAAATAGACAATCTCAAGACGCTCTATACGAAAGAGAAAATATCGAGACGCGGATTCATGGAAGGGGCGCTTGCTCTTGGTATGACCGTGGCAACGGCAACCGCGTTTACGGACAAGGTCGCTGCGGCAACCCCGAATAAAGGCGGCACCTTCCGTGTCGGCCTTGGCGGCGCCAGCACAACAGACAGCCTTGATCCGGCAACCTATATTTCCAGCTTTACGCAAAATGGCTGTTTCGGCGGCGTGCACAACTGCCTGACCGAGGTTGCTGCGAATGGCGACATCATCCCGGAACTGGCGGAACGCATCGAAGCATCCGATGACGCCAAAGTCTGGACGTTCCATATGCGTCGCGGCGTCGAATTCCACAACGGCAAGACCGTTACAGCCGAAGACGCCATGCTTTCCATACAACACCACATGGGTGAAGATTCTGAATCGGCCGCCAAACCGCTTCTGGCAGATGTGGAAAAGATCTCCGCTCCCGATCAGAACACTCTTGTGATTGAGCTCTCGAACGGAAACGCGGATTTCCCGTTTATCGCCAACGATTATCACATTCCTATCCTGCCTTCGAAAGATGGTGAGGTTGACTGGCAGTCCGGCGCCGGCGCCGGCGGCTATGTGCTCGAGGATGTGGATTGGGGCGTGCGCATGGATTTGGTGCGCAATCCGAATTACTGGAAAGGCGACGACCGGGCTCACTTCGCCGAGGTGCAGTTGCTGGGTATTGACGACTCAACAGCGCGTCAGACGGCTCTGATCACCGGCCAGATCGATGCCATGAACCGTGTCGAACTCAAGACATCGCGGCTGTTGCGGCGGGAACCGAACGTCAAGCTTCATGATGTGGCGGGCAACCAGCACTACACAATTCCGATGCTTGCCGACATCCCTCCCTTCGACAACAACCACGTCCGGATGGCCTTGAAACTTGCCATTGACCGCCAGGATCTCGTGGACAAGATCCTCTACGGCCATGGAACACCGGCAAACGATCATCCGATCGGACCGGGCCAGAAGTATTTTGCTACCGAGCTTGAACAGCGGGCCTACGATCCCGACAAAGCACGCTGGCATCTGCAGCAGGCCGGCATGGAAGACCTCAATGTCACTCTGCACACGGCTGACACAGCATTTGTCGGCGCTGTCGATACGGCAGTGCTTTATCAGGCGGCAGCTGAAAAAGCCGGCATCACATTGAATGTCGAACGCGAACCCAACGATGGCTACTGGACAAATGTCTGGATGCAAAAGCCCTGGTCAATGAGCTATTGGGGCGGCCGCCCAACCGCAGACTGGATGTTCACCATTGGCTACGCCACAGGTGGCTCCTGGAACGAAAGCCGTTTTGCAAACGAGCGTTTCATGGAATTGCTCACAGCAGCACGGGCGGAACTGAACGACGAACGGCGCGGCGGCATGTATGCGGAAATGCAGGAAATCGTGCGCGATAATTGCGGTTCCGTTATCCCGATGTACGCCAACAACGTGGATGCGGTTTCCAAGGCCGTCGCCACACCGGAGCAGCTCGCCTCCAACTGGGATCTGGATGGCTGGTTGTCTCTCGAACGTTGGTGGTTCGACGAGGCTTAAGTTCTAAAGTAAACACCTGCAACGCTGGCGCCGGACATTTCGGCGCCAGCGGTCTTTATGCAATTCTGAAAGACTGAGGGCCGTCAGATGATTGAAGGTATTGTCAACGCACCGGGCGCCGACATTCACTACATTCAGGAGGGCAACGGTCCTGACATTGTGTGGATCCCCGCAGGGGATCAGACGTGTGACGTCTATGGCACCCAGTTCGAATTCTTCCGCGATAATTTCAGATGCACGTGCTTTGACCCGCGCGGTGTCGGCAAAACCATCTCAAAGTCCGAACCACCCTGGCCAATTGAGGTTTTCGCGGAGGACTGCGCCGAGCTCATCCGCCAGGTCTGCAATCCGCCTGTCGTGGTCATCGGCCTGTCGCTTGGCGCGCTGATAACTCAGGAACTGTCGATTTCCTATCCCGAACTCATACGGCTCGCCATCCCCATGGGGACGATCGCCCGAAAGACCGGGTTTGCAGCCGAATGGGAAGAGGCTGAAATATCAATGGCGTCCAAGGGCATCAGGATGCCGGATGATTTTTCGGTCATCCACTACGCCATCCTGTCATACCCCGCCGAAGTGATGGGCGATGATGCACTGTGGGAAAAAGTGCGTCCCTATGTGGCAAGCGCCTATGGCGACCGCGACCCGGCAATGCTGGCGGCCCAGTGGCAGGCCTGCCTTGAGTATGATTCGCTTGAACGTCTGCCCGGCTGCATGGTTCCGATGCATGTGATCTCTTTTGAGCAGGACCTGCAAACCCCGCCGGCGCGAGGGCGCGTGGTGGCGGAAGCAGCGGGTAATGGCCATTTTCATCAACTTGACGGACTTGGTCACTTCTCGATCTTTGGTCACAAGCCCGAAGTGGTCAATGAGTGCATACGCGACATCATCAGTGGTTATGACGATTGAGCCTGCTCAACGCTTGCAAGAGTGCAGCTTGAACACAGCGCAATGGCGCCTGATCGACCGCAAACTTTTCCCCCAACAATCCAGTGCTTCTGCACAAGGTTATCAACAGGGCAGTGCACATCCATCTTCTTGATGTGGACGTGCAAATCGTTGGCCGCGTACTCTCCTTCAATCCACCGCCGAGCAGAGGCGTGGATACAGGGAGGATGCAGATCATGACAAATGTGGAAAGTACCGAGCAAGGCGCAGCCGTTGCCTTTCAGGTCGAAGACAAACCACCGGTAGGCCTGTGGTTGCCCCTTAGTCTGCAACATCTCTTCGCCATGTTCGGCGCCACAGTCCTGGTGCCGATCCTGACCGGGATCGACCCGGCGGTTGCCCTGTTTACAAGCGGCGTTGGCACGCTGCTCTACATGGTGGTCACCAAGGGCAAGATCCCGGCATATCTCGGATCATCTTTTGCCTTCATCGCCCCCATTATCGCCGGCAAGGAACTGGCAGGCGTGTCCGGCGCCATGTTCGGGGCGTTCTGTGCAGGCATTGTCTATCTTGTGGTTGCCGCCCTGATCAAAATGTTCGGCGTGCGGTGGCTTTTGAGACTGCTTCCCCCGGTCGTGGTCGGGCCGGTGATCATGGTCATCGGACTGGGCCTTGCGAGTGTCGCCATCAACCTGGCAACGCTGTCCAATCCAGGTGATCCTTCTACCTACAGCGGCATGCATTTCGGCGTTGCCCTGTTCACGCTTGCTTGCGCCGTGACCTTCGCCATTGTCCTGCGCGGCTTTTTCACGATCATGCCCATTCTGCTCGCTATTGTTTGCGGCTACATATTTGCAGCGCTGTTCGGGCTCGTCGATCTCAGCTCTGTTGCTGGTGCGTCCTTCGTGCGCCTGCCGGACTTCACGTTCTTCGTGGCCGGTTTCGAAAATGGCATTCCCTGGGCGGTCCTGCCGCTTCTGGTGCCTGTTGCCATTGTCACCATCGCTGAACACATCGGTGATCAAATCGTACTGTCGCGGGTGGTTGGCCGCAATTTCCTGAAGGATCCCGGTCTTCACCGCTCTCTCTTCGGCGACGGTCTGGCAACAATGCTGGCCGGCTTCTTCGGCGGGCCGCCGAACACGACCTATGGCGAGAACATCGGTGTCATGGCCATTACCCGGGTGTTCTCCATCTGGGTTGTCGGCGGCGCAGCGGTGATCGCCTTAGTGCTGGCATTCTTCGGCAATGTGGCGGCCTTCATCGGCTCTATCCCGACGCCTGTAATCGGCGGCGTCGCCATCGCACTCTTTGGTGTCATTGCCGCTTCCGGTGTCCGCACGCTGATCGAAGGCAAGGTGGATCTCGGCGAGAAACGAAACCTGCTGATTGTTTCCATCATTCTGGTGATTGGTATCGGTGGCGCAGTGTTGAGGCTCGGCGACTTCATGACGATTTCCAGCATGGCACTTGCAGCAATTACCGGCATCATCCTCCACGCAGCCTTGCCGGGTAAGGATACAGCGGGAGACACGGGCGCCATTCTGGACGAGTAGCCCGTGGACATCGTGGTAGGCTGACAGGCTGATTCGTCTGCATCGAGCGCCTGCCATGTCAGCTCTGTCCCAGAGCCAGAATTTTGCCCGAGCCTTTTCGGTTTATCTCGACCGCAGGGTTTTGATTGTCACATTGCTCGGCTTTTCTTCCGGGCTGCCCCTGGCGCTTTCCGGATCGACGCTTGCCATCTGGATGACAGAGGCCGGGGTTTCTCTGACCGATATCGGGCTCTTCGCTCTGGTCGGACTTCCCTACACCCTGAAATTTGCCTGGGCGCCGCTCGTTGACGCCATGGGAATTCCGTTTCTCACAAAGTCACTGGGTCGCCGGCGCGGCTGGATGGTCATGGTGCAGCTTGCGCTCATGGCCACAATTGCGTTTCTGGGAATTCTCGACCCGGTTGCCGCCCCGGCACTGGTTGCGCTTGGTGCCTTGTGTGTTGCCACCCTGTCAGCCACACAGGACGTGGTCATCGACGCCTTCCGCGTTGAAACCCTGGAGGATGATGAGCAAGCCGCCGGCATGGCCTGCTTTGTCGCAGCGTATCGGACTGCAATGCTGGTTTCGGGGGCAGGTGTCATCGCTGTTGTTAGCGTGCTTGAGGCCCGTGGTGTGGCGCCGGACACGGTGTGGGCGTGGGGATATGCAAGCGCTGCGGTGCTGCTGCTGATCGGATTGGCAGCGGTATTTCTTGCAAAGGAACCTGAAGCGCCCGCTGCAATCGAAACAACTGAAAGAAAACTCCTCCTGGCACGTTTTTCCATGACCGCCTGGGCGGCCTTTTCTGACTTTTTCAGCAAACCGGGTGCGATTGTCATTCTGGGCTTTGTTCTTCTGTTCAAATTCTGCGATGCCTTTGCCGGCGTCATGACAGGCCCCTTTGTCATCGACATCGGCTTCGACAAAGCAGCCTATGCCGCGATTGTCAAAGGGGTGGGATTTGCAGCCCTTATTGCCGGCGGTTTTGCGGGCGGGTTCGTGGCGCGCGGGCTGCCCCTGACAAATGCTCTGTGGATCGCAGCGCTTCTTCAGATGCTTTCCAATCTGATGTTTGCCTGGCAAGCGCACATCGGCGTTTCACATGCCGCACTCACGGCCACCATCATTATCGAGAATTTCACCGGCGCTCTCGGCACGGTCATCTTTGTTGGCTATTTATCGAAGCTCTGCAGCAACCCAGCCCATACGGCGACGCAATTCGCCCTCCTGACCGCCTTTGCGGCGGTGGGCAGAACAGTTCTGTCTGCTAGCTCAGGTTATGTTGCGGAGCAA
>JAJFHB010000486.1 GCA_021775795.1 Hyphomicrobiales bacterium
ACAGCAGATGCATCATCAAGCGCTATCGAGCGCCGCGCGGCCTCAAAGCCTTTTATGAGGGCAGCCGCAGGATCGTCGGTGCAACCGTGCATGATGGTCTTGGAATATGACCAGCCAAGGCGTGCCCACGCATCATTGTAATTGGCATCCGCATCGACGGCGGACTGAAACATTATCAGAGAAGCAGCGGTGCCCTCACAGGTCTCGTCATAGAACGTTTGCATGCCGCGCAGGTAGAAGTCCCATGCGTTCAGATCTTCGGTTCGTTTGATCGCGGAACGTCTGCTCTCGAATGACTCCATTTCCGGGATGATTGTCCCGGCGATACGGGTTGTGATCTCGTCTTGAACGTCGAAGATGTCCTCAATCTGGCGGTCGAACTTTTCGGCCCACACATGATGGCCACTTTCCGCGTCGATGAGCTGGGCCGTGATTCTCAACCGGTTCCCCGATTTTCGAACACTGCCTTCCAGAACGTAACGGACGCCGAGCTCCTCTGCTACCGTCTGCACACGCACGGACTTGCCTTTATAGGTGAAGCTCGAGTTGCGAGCGATAACCGGTATGGAGCGCCAATGCGACAGCGCGGTAATGATGTCTTCGGTCAGGCCGTCGGCAAAATACTCTTGCTCGACATCTCCGCTCATGTTGTCGAACGGCAGGACGGCCACCGCGGGGCGTACAGCTTGCGGTACAGGCACTGAAGCTTCTTCAGGTGACGCACTGGAGGGAAGGATCAGGTACGCCTGGATCGGGTCAGCAATGTTCTTGAGGGTATTCTTGCCCAAGTCCTCGTAATCGAATTCAAGTTTGGTGCGAACGAGCAGGTAAACATTCTCCGATATGCAGATTGACCCGGGGCGGGCGAGGCCCTCCAGCCTTGCAGCCACGTTCACTCCGTCTCCAAATACATCGTCATCATCGACAATAACATCGCCGAGATTGATGCCAATGCGCAGATCAACGCGGCGGTCAGCCGGCGCATCCACGTTGCGGTGTTCAAGGGCCTGCTGCATTTCGACGGCGCATTGCACGGCATGGACGGCGCTCGAAAACTCGACTAACGCGCCATCGCCGGTGTTCTTGAAAGTGCGCCCGCCGAACTGCTCCGTCTTGGGATCAAAAACTTCCCGCCGCAGCGTTTTCAGTTGCGCGAAAGTGCCGGTTTCGTCCGCACCCATCATGCGACTGTAGCCGACCACATCAACGGCAAGAATAACTGCAAGATGGCGCTCTTCGCGCTTGGCAGCCATAGGGCAGCCTCCGAACCAGATTGGATTTCACGGCAACACTATGCCGGGCACGTGAGCGTGTCTACCAACGTGCCAATCAGCCTGCATTGGGTCATTTTTTCCCGTGTTGAACTCTACGGTGAGGCTTCCGGTCAACTCCGTTGAACCTGCCGGGATTGCGACAGAAAAGGCCCGCGCTGCCGGCTTTCTGCAGGAGCCGGCAAACACCAGCCCGCTTGGACGCGGCGCCGAGCCCCATGAAATGGCCGAGTGGGTGCTCATGACCGGCGAAAACATCATCGTGTCCGGTGGTTACATCTATGCCTGAGGCCACGTGGTAACGACGTGTGTTGTTTGCGGCCCAGACTTCGAATGCGCTCCCGCTCAGGGCTGATATCCGGGGATGATTTCCTCGAGTGAACCGGGCGTCCCAATCATCATCGGTTCCCCGGTGCGGCCCTGTTTCTGGTCAATCCAGGCCATGGTGGCGGTCAGGCCTCGCAAGGAATAACGTACCGTCTGGCGGCTTCCGTTGGAAATGGTCTGGGTAATGTCCATGGCAACGCCGGCACGCATGGCATCGAGGATCTGCTCGTTGACCGGCCAGTAGAAGATGTTGTGACCCATAATGTCGCCGTAGCCATCACCGGCAGTGAGTGCCCAGGTTTCGCGGCCGATCACAACCTCAATCGGCGTGCCCGGTACAGGGCCCTCGAAAGCACCAGAGAAGGACAACATCCAGGCAGTGCCCGGAAAGCCGGCGCGGTTCAGGGTCAAAGATGCCCAGAAGGTCTGGCCATCGGAGGTCGGTGTTTCGGTGAAGGTGGCGCCATCGCAACCGCCGTCTGTTCGACAGGTCGCCATATAGTCCGCGAAATACTCGCGCTGGCTGATTTCAACCGGACCCTCCGCAACGTCTGTGGGCTCGGCCGTCTTTGCAGGCGCCGCGCAGGCCCGGTCGAGGCCGTCGAGGGCGGGACCAGCTCCGAGCAGATTGAGATTGCTCACGGTTACGCCGTCGAAGACCATCGTCAGTGTTGTGCCGGTACGCAGCGCGGCGATGAGGCCCGGCCCGGCTTCAGGATTGAGATAGTCTGCATCGAAGCCGCCGCCAATCTGGAACTGCCCCTGCGGTTGTCCGTCTACAGCAAGCGAGACGGAGGTGAACTGCAGATCGCCGTCGCCTCCCCGAGCCCCATTCAGAGCCAGGACGTTGGAGCAGTAGATGACCAGCCCGTACCGGCCACCCGGCGCATTGAGGGAGGTGTTCGGTTGCGAATAGCATTCCTGGTTCTCGGGCTCACCGCAGGCTGAATCATAGGTGGACTGTTCCGCCACCGACCAGTTGGCCTGCTGCGCCTGCGCCGATAGTTGGGTAAGGGCGATGCCGATTGCGCCGAGCAGCGCCACAGCTGGAAATAACCTGGTCTTGTTCATTCGATTCACACTCCTGCTGTAGCGGTCCGCGTCGGCCAGCCCGGCCTTAAGTTACGAAAATCTGTCAGGCAATTCCATACAGGAGTGGTCAGGGTCGGGGGAGTGACAAAGATTTAACTCGGGCGCAAAGCATGCAATAGGTTGCCTTCCGGCCACTGTTGAAATTACAGCACTGTGTGCTAAACAGAGGCCGAGTGTTTAACCCCAAACCGAAGGAGGGCTGCTTGATGATAAACTATTACCAACAACGTACGCGTGGCCCTGTCTTTGCCCTGCATCTCCAGATGTTGCAGGGCTGACCAAGGCGAAGCACTCGATAATTCTGGTTTCTTTGATTGGTCTGACCTGATGATGCCGTTGCGCGCAATCCGCCACTGACGGCTTACCAGAACCCCGCCCTGATACTTCTTCCGGGCACAAATCAAAGAAGCGACCATGACCATCCTTTCTCTCAAAGACGCAACCTTCATTGCGCAAGCTCCGCTTTTTCAGAACCTCACTTTGACGTTTGGCCCGGATGACTGCGTGGGTATCGTCGCTCTGAACGGCGCCGGCAAGACCACCCTGCTGCGTTGCTATACCGGCGAAATTGACCTTACTCATGGTGATGTGGTGCGTTCGCGCGGCGCCCGGATTGGCTATGTGCCACAGGACGTGGCACCGGAACTTCTCGATCTGACTTTCCACGAAGCCGTACTCTCGGCCCTTCGTGCAGACGGCGATGAAAGCGAAAGCTGGCGCGTTGATATGGTTCTGGGCACCCTCGATGCACCGGAAGAACTGCACCATCTGCCCGTCTCCAAATTGAGTGGCGGCTGGCAACGTTTGATGTTGCTGGCGCGCGCCTGGGTATCCGAGCCGGACGTCTTGTTAATGGATGAGCCGACCAATCACCTGGATCTTGAAAAGATCCTGATGCTCGAGAACT
>JAJFHB010000487.1 GCA_021775795.1 Hyphomicrobiales bacterium
GGGCGGAAACGCTCAGCCGGAACTTCAGCGATCGCAGTGATTTCTATTACAAGCTCCGGGTTGTACAGCCGTGAGATCTCTACGGTCGTGGTAACCGGGTAAGGATCTGCGAAGAACTCCATCCGGATATCGCCGGTCTTCATAAACTGTTCGATGTCCGTGGTGAATTGGGTCAGCGAAAATATATCTCCCATCTCTCCACCGATGTGAGCGAGTACAGACCTGATGTTTTCATGGACCTTGCGGACCTGTGCGCGCATGTCGCCGGGGCCAACGATGTTGCCGTCCACATCAAGGGCCACTTGTCCTTTCAGGTGCACTGTTTTACCGGTCTCAGAAATGGCACCCATTGAAAAGGCGCCAAACGGTTTCCATACGTCAGGTGGATTAAATCGAATGCTCATGCGGCTGATCCTCGTTGTATGCCGGACACACTAACACGGTCTGTGTGACGGGCGCTGAGATAGGCCAGAAACCCCTGCCCCATGTTTACCGCATGCTCATGTGCGAGGCTTTCTGCAAGATCTTTGTCGCGCGCTTCAATCGCTGCAATGATGCGGGGGTGCTCGTCGGCGAATTCTTCCGGCAAAGTGTCGTTGAAAGCGCGAAAATAGAGGCGCAAAATGCGGCGGCCTTCATCAAGAAGGCGCGCATAGGCTTCCGCCAGATAGCTGTTTCCGCTCGCGGTGCCGATGGCGGCATGGAACTTTCTGTTGGCTTCGATCATCTCCAGCGCATTGCGAGTTGCAAGCGCGCCCTCAAATTCTACCTGGGCTGCTCTTATCACTTCAAGATCAGCATCACTTCGCGCCCGTGCGGCCAGTCGCGTCACAGCCCGCTGCAAGAGATCCAGGGCATCGAGATACTGGGGAACGGCCTCGACTTTCAAAGGGGCAACAAGCGTGCTCTTGTTTGGCAGTGTGGTCACGAGGCCTTCAGAACCAAGGCGGATAAGGGCTTCTCGAACGGGTGAGCGGGATAAATCGAAACGCTGCCCGATGCGGGCCTCATCCAAAAGCTCGCCTGGCTCCAGGGCTAGGGAAAGGATTTCCGAGCGCAGGGTTTCATAAACCCGGCGTGCGCCGTCGCCACGGCTGCGGCCGTTGCCCTGTAGAACCGGCAGAGGGGTCTCAAGGGAAGTTGGCTTTGCCATGTCGGGAAATACCTGAGGTGAATGTGATGTTGAACTGCGATCGCAGATAGTATACACACTGTACACTAATGTCGAGAGCCGGCACGCTAGCAAGGCGTGTTTCGGCGCATGCCGTCGCGCCGGAAACAGGCCGGCCTACACAGAGGCGCCCAAACACAGGTAAGGGGAGATTTCCATGAAGTTCGAAGGCATCATTCCGCCGATCATCACGCCGTTTAACGATGACTACACGGTAGACGAAAAAGGTTTTGCCGAAGTGGTCGAGTACATGATTGCAGGCGGGACGCACGCAATCATCGTCGGCGGTACGACCGGTGAATATTACGCCCTGAGCCCGGAAGAACGGGTGAGGCAGTTCTCTTTCGCCAAAGATGTCATTGGCGGCCGCGTGCCGATGATCTGCGGTGTAAATGACATTACGACGGGTGGAGCTTCCGGCTTCGCCGTTGCTGCGCGTGATGCAGGCGCCGATGCCCTGCTTATCGCTGCACCCTACTATTCGTTGCCAGGGGAAGATGAGCTGGCCGCGCACTGCCTTGCGGTTGACCAGGCTGCTGATCTGCCGATCATGCTCTACAACTATCCTGGCCGGACGGGCGTCAATATGGGCGAGGAGTTCCTCCGCGGCGTGTCAGCGAGTTCAAATTTTCAGTGCATCAAGGAAGCCAGCGGTGACATTGACCGGCTGCACCTTCTGGTCCGCGACTTCTCGCATATTCAGTTGAGCTGCGGTTGTGAGGATCAGGCGCTTGAGTATTACGTTTGGGGCGCAACGAGCTGGGTTACGCCCATGGGCAATTTTCTCATGGAAGAAGTGGTTGCCTTCCATAATGCCTGTTTGCATGAGCGCGACTTCGCCAAAGCCCGTGCCATGATGCTGGCTCTTCTGCCGCTGACATCAACCCTTGAAGGGAGCGGGAAATTTGGCCAATCGGTAAAGTTTTCTTGCAAGTTTGCAGGTCTGCCCACCGGTCCGGTCCGGGCGCCGTTGCAACCGGTCAGTAAAGCCTTTGAAGAAGAACTGCACGAGATACTGGTCAGCACGAAGAGCGCCCTCCAGGCCATCATGAATGGTGCGGTTCCAGGGCAAGCGGCAGCCTAAACCCTTCGCTCAACGAACTTTCAAAGCGGTTGCTGCAGAATATGCAGTAACCGCTTTTTTTTGCTACAAGCGCGTTGCTAACCAGGGAGATCAGGATCATGTCGCAATTCAGTGACGTCGATACAGTCATTATTGGTGCGGGAGCTGCAGGCATTGGCGCGGCACGCACGCTGCAGGCGGAAGGCCGCAGCTTTGCGTTGATTGAAGCTTCGCACCGGATTGGCGGGCGCGGCTACACAGAGGAAATCCTGCCAGGGGTACCTTTTGATCTTGGTTGTCACTGGTTTCACTCCGCCAGTATCAATCCTTTGGTGCCTTTCGCCAAAGAATACGGGATCAGCTACACGAATGAGGGTTATGAGCGTAACTCATTCAGGGATGGCAAATGGTCAGACAACTCAGATCGGGATGAATGGAGCCAGTTTTATGTGGCTCAGGACAAGGCACTGGAAGCGGCGCTGGATAGCGATGAAGACGTTTCCGTTTATGACGTGACGGAAAGAGAGCACAAATACACAAGCTTCTACGACTACATCATGTCGCTTCACACTTCATTTGATCCCGATCAGGTGTCGGTACGCGACCTCATGAACTACAACGACACAGACGAAAACTGGCCGATACGCGAGGGTTATGGAACTCTCCTGACACGTATGGGCGCTGATCTGCCGGTTTCCCTGAACAGTGCGGTTACTGAAATCAATTGGTCGGGCACACCAATAGTTGTGAAGACCGTCAAAGGAGATATCAGGGCCAAGAAGATCATCATAACGGTGTCGACAGGTATTCTGGCTGCTGGTGACATCAAGTTTGTCCCTGAACTGCCCGATTGGAAACTCGAAGCAATCCACAAACTTCCGCTGGGCAACCACAACCGTATCGCCCTGGCCTTCGACAGGGATGTTTTCGACCCGGACGCTGTGCAGGGCGCAATGATAGACACGCCCGGTACCGAACCGCTTTCCATTCGCTTCAAGCCATTCGATTACCCCTACGCAGTCGGCGTAACCGGCGGTCGATTTGGGGATTGGCTGGAAAGCGCCGGCCAGGCTGCCGCCGTAGATTTCATGTCGGAAAAAATGAAAGCGGCGTTTGGCAGTGACATTACGCGCCACGTGTGCGCGCACATCGTGACAGCCTGGCGTGGGGACCCCTGGGTGAAGGGCGCCTATTCGACCGCTTTGCCTGGAGCGGCGGGACAAAGATCACAACTCAGGCAAACCCTCGATGAAAGAGTTTTGTTTGCAGGAGAGGCAACGTCACCAGACTTTTATTCCACGGCTCACGGTGCCTACCTGAGTGGCCTCGCAGCGGCAGAAGAAGCTCGTTAGTCTGACAGAGCAACATGTGCACAACAACTTTAAGCCGTTGCGAATTGTGGCCTTGCAATTCTGCGAATCTCTTTTAGTGTTATTCATACGCTAAATGAGGTCTCATGCCGGAAACTGAATACCCCAAACCGTCGGTGACAACGGACATTGTTATCTTCACCATTCGCGACGAACAACTGCAGGTTCTCCTGATCGAGCGCGGAATGCCACCTTTTGAAGGGGACTGGGCACTACCTGGTGGCTTTGTTGATTTGTCGGAAGATCTGACCACCGGGGCCTTGCGTGAACTGGAAGAAGAAACCGGTGTCAGGGACGTTTATCTTGAGCAGCTTTATACCTTCGGAAACCCGGACCGGGATCCAAGGGGGCGGGTAATCACGGTTGCCTTCTTTGCGCTTATTCCCTCTGAACGGATTGAACTCAAGGCATCGACAGATGCGCGCGACGCCCGTTGGTTTGCCATAGATAATGTGCCCGCACTGGCGTTTGATCATCGCGCCATCCTCGACAAGGCCCGGGCGCGGCTTGTGGCAAAGCTCAACTATTCAACAGTGGCTTTCCAGTTGCTGCCGGAAAGATTCACGCTCAGTGACCTGCAGAAAATCTATGAAACGATCCGCGGCGAACCGATGGACAAGCGGAATTTTCGCAAGTGGGTGCAGTCTCTCAATGTTGTCGAGGAAACCGCAGAACGCCGCTCAGCCGGGCGGCAGCGTCCGGCAATGCTCTACCGGATGAAAAACCCCGGCGAAGTGGTGATTGTCCGATAGCAGACCGGGTATCAACAAAGACGCCGGCTAGGCCTGTCGTGCGGCGTGCGCATCCGCCAGCAGACATAGAAGTTCGTACATGATTGTGGCGCCGTGAAGTGAGGTGAGATCGCCGACGTCAAAGGGTGGCGAGACTTCCACAAGATCAGCGCCGATGAAATCGACACCACGCAGTCGCCGCAACAGGGAGATCGCTTCCCGAGAGGTAAAGCCGCCGGCTTCAGGCGTTCCCGTTCCAGGTGCGTAGACGGGATCGAGGGCGTCAATGTCGAAACTCAGATAGACGGGGCCCTCTCCGGCAACACGCTTTGCCTCGTGCGCAACCTGCGCAAGGCTCAGTTC
>JAJFHB010000488.1 GCA_021775795.1 Hyphomicrobiales bacterium
CAGTTGTGCCCGCGGCACGCCCATGGATTCCACCTGCCCATGGTGGCCAGTCTTGCTCAACCCTTCCCGGGCATACTTCTGGATCAGCCCGTTGTGAGGCTCTTCTTCAGTGCCATGGCCGGTATCCGCATAGAGACCAAGATAGGCATCGCGATTGAACGGTTGCGGGTTTTTCTCAGCCCAGGCAGCAACTTCCTCTTCATCAACGAGAACTTCACCGCCCTCCAGCCAGGAGGAAAACTTGGGAAGGACTTCCGCGTGATTATATTCCGAAACCCCGGAATCCAATCGATAGTCCCAGTAGTGCACACCACAAATCAGGTTGTCGCCGGACACGAAACCGTCTGACATCAGCGCGCCCCGATGCAGGCAACGACCATAGAAGACCGACACATCTTCATCGAAGCGCACCACCACAAGATCAACGTCGCTCACCAGTGCATATGCCGGTTTGCGGTCTTCCAATGTGTCGAGTTTCGCAACTGAGACTTTTTTCATGATGCTCCCGTTTCTTTGCTGTCATTTCTTGTGACCAGTGGTTTGGCTGAGCTGCTGATCGGTTCTGTTTCCGCACATGGCCCCATTGCTGCGACCCGTGCCGCGTACCATTTCGCCGCCGGCTGTGCGCTGAGACCATGCAGAAGGGCGCTGATCCAGACCGCGTTTACCGCCAGATTGAGGATGGTTTCTGCAAACTCATGGGGCACTTTCTCAAGAACCAGCAGCGCAAACAAAGCCGTTGCGAGACCTCTCGGGCCAAACCAGCCGAAGAATATCCGTGTCGTCTTTGAGGCATCAGTGCCGAGAAGCGAAATCCAGATTGCCAGCGGCCGCACCAGGAACAGGCTGATCAGAATGATCGCCAGCATAGGTCCGGTAAGATGTGTCAAAGCGGTCGGCACAAGCGCGAGGCCGAGGAGGAAGAAGGCCCCCCAGGTCAGCATTTGCCCTTCGCTTTCCGTAAACTCATAGATAAATTTACAGCGCCCCTTGACCACATTGCCAAAACAAAGACCGGCAATGAACGCCGCAATAAATCCATTGCCGCCAACTTCCGTTGCACCCAGATAGGCGGCTCCAGCCAGAGCAATGGCGCCAATGCCTTCAAAGGTATCCGCGGTAAAATTGCGCTTCTTCGACCAAATGAGAACGGCGCCCCCAACAAGCCCCGCCAGTGCCCCGACCAGGGGTCCCAGCAGCAACTGTTTTGCGCCAAACACCAACCAGTCGACGCCATCCTGCGCCATCGCTTCCGCGGTCAGACTTGCAAACAACAGCACGGCCGGCAGTGCCATGCCGTCATTGAGACCGCTTTCTACGGTCAATGCCCGACGGGTCCGCTCAGGCACAAGCGGGTTTGTCACAACGGCCTGTCCAAGTGCTGCATCTGTTGGTGCCAGGATGGCTGCCACGAGAGCAACCCCGACCAGAGGCCACCCTGGAAGAAACGGCCAGGCGGCCAAGGTTCCAAGCGCCAATGTCAGGGGCAACCCGAGACCCAACATGCGCACGGGCCAGACGTGGCGCTCCCGCAAGGCCTTGAGATTGATCTGCGCCGCATCAAGGAAAAGCAAAATGATCAACGCAACCTCAGCAACGAGGTGCAACGCACTCTCAGCCTGCTGGTGATCCAGAAGCTCCATCCCTGAAAGCAGGTAACCAAACCCTATGAAAAGCATCGGTGCTGTAAGGATCGTGGTCGTCAGCCTCTTTGCGATCATGCTGAAGGCAACCACAAAGAGCGTTAGAAGGAGAAATCCCATGGGCCTTAGAAATACCTTGCTGAAGTGACGGTCCAACGTCATCTGCCTGCACGACGAGAGCTGTACAATTGTCAGATGCACCGACGCCGCATAAGGTTACACGCTATTGCAATTTTTTCGCTGGCTGATTTTCCAACGATACGCAGGACGGCAACATCTGATCACCCGGACACGGACATGACACTTCGACTATGACCCTTGCGAACTCGCCAGAACAATCCGTCAGCAGCGCTGAGCTCCCCGATGGGAGTGATCAGTCAATCGAAAGCTTCGTCCGCTCTCACACCGGCTGGATGTTATCGCTCGCCAAACGCATTTTGCGTGATGACAGCGATGCGGAAGATGCCGTCCAGACCGCCTTTGCAAACATATTCAAGAACCTGCAGGCCTTCGACGGACGTTCCACGGCAAAAACCTGGATGCACAGAATTGTCGTCAATCAGGCGCTGATGACCTTGCGCAAAAGGCGCCCGCAAAGTGAAGAAGAGATAGACGAATTACTGCCGGTCTTCGACGCTAACGGCTGCAGAATTGAGGATGACTGGGCCAACCCTGAGACGCCCGAGGGGTTGTTGCAGCGCACTCAGACCCGCTCCCACGTCGCCCGTCTCATCGATGCCCTGCCGGACAGCCACCGAATTGTGCTCATTCTCCGTGACATCGAAGAACTGTCCACCGCGGACGTGGCGGAGCAGCTGAATATCACCGAAGCGAACGTGAAAGTGCGCCTGCATCGTGCCCGCGCCGCCCTCAAGAAACTTCTCGAGCCCCTGATGAGAGGAGATGCACTATGATCACTCGCCGCAAAAAAGTCATGCGCCGCATTCACGGGGCAATGTTCAAACTGCCCCTGATGATCACGTGCGAAGCCTTTGAGGATTTTATCCTTGCCTATCTGGACGGCGAGTTGAAAGGCAAGCAGAAGTTCATCTTCGAAATGCATCTTGGCGTCTGCCGGGAATGCAGGGACTACCTGCGTGCCTACAAATCCTCAATGGAGCTGACGAAAGCAACACTTACCAATTCGGAAAACGCGCTGCCGGAAACGGTACCTGAAGACCTGGTGCAAGCGGTACTGGCAGCCCGCGGGCAAGTTTGAACGCAGCTCTACAGGCGACGGCCCCGGGAAACGATCGCGAAGAGCCCGTTTGAGTCTCTCACCAAGGCCTGTGGCGAGCAGGTTCCCGAGCTTGATCTTTATAACCAATCCACCCTTTGCGCGGCCGGTCGCTCTTAGTTTCAGGTGTACTCTGGTGGCCGCTTTTCGAGGAATGCCCGTACGCCCTCTTCGAAATCATCTGCTGTCTGTGCGAGCGCGAACTGGTCGTAATCACAATGGGCGGATACGTGGGCGAGAGCGTTCGCGTAGGCGTTGATATCCTGTTTGCACATGCGCAAAGCCACCGGCGGCAGCGATGCTGCACGCTCCGCCATGCTCAACGCCACAGTCTCGGCGCTACCATCTGGTGCCACCTCATCAGCAAAGCCCCAGTCGATCGCACGCTCTGCCATCACCTTTTCTGCCAGCACAATGATGCGCTTTGCCCGCGCCGGACCAACAAGGTTGGTGATACGTGGCACCGAGCCCCAACTCATGTTCATGCCCCGCTCAATCTCGGGCACATAGAGGCCGGAGCCTTCACCAACCACCCGGAGATCCGTGGACACCGCAAGGGCCACACCGCCTCCCACACACCATCCCTCAATCGCGGAAATAGTCAGGGCCTGAATTTCCTCCCAGGCTCTGCACATGCGGGCGCCGGTCATCAATCCCAGCCGTTTCTCCGCCAGCCCCGCGTCTCGCAAAGCCGCCAACTC
>JAJFHB010000489.1 GCA_021775795.1 Hyphomicrobiales bacterium
TCGAAATCTGGCAGGCGAACGCTCACGGCCGCTACAACCACCCGGCAGATACGCGCTCAGACAATTCTCTTGATCCGGATTTTCTCGGCTTTGGCCGCGCCGGAACAGGTGCGGATACGGAAAACCGTTTCGTCTTTCAAACGGTAAAACCGGGCGCGCCGGACGCTGCGCAAGCGCCCCACATCAATGTTGTACTCTTCATGCGTGGCCTGCTCAGCCATACTTACACCCGTATTTATTTTTCCGATGAGGCTGCCGCCAATGCCAAAGATCCGGTGTTGCAGTCTGTTCCCGAAGACCGCCGTGACACGTTGATAGCGGTGCGGGAGGATGCACAAGGCGGAGTGGTCTACCGTTTCGACATCCACATGCAGGGCGCACGCGAAACCGTTTTCTTCGACGTCTGAAGCCCTGATACCGGGATATTGTTGAATGGCAGAATTTCTATCACTTGCAGATGCAATCGAAAGTGCCATCAGCGATGGCGACAGCGTCGCCATGGAGGGTTTTACCCACCTGATCCCCCATGCTGCCGGTCACGAGATCATTCGCCAGCGCCGATCCGGGTTGCGCCTGATCCGCATGACGCCCGATATTATCTACGACCAGATGATCGGCATGGGTTGTGCGGACCGGATCATGTATTCCTGGGGCGGCAATCCAGGCGTCGGCTCGCTGCACCGCTTTCGCGATGCCATACAGAACGGCTGGCCGGGACCCCTCGAGATTGACGAGCACAGCCATGCTGCCATGGCCAATGCCTATGATGCCGGCGCTGCCGGTCTGCCGTGTGCGGTATTTCGCGGCTATCGCGGTGCCCAGCTCGCAGAGGTCAACCCGAACATAAAATCAATAAACTGCCCCTTTACCGGAGAGAAGCTGGCAGCGGTTCCCGCGATCAGAGCCGATGTCGCCGTCATCCATGCCCAGAAAGCCAGCCGCAACGGAGATGTCCTTCTGGAAGGCATCGTCGGTGTGCAGAAGGAAGCTGTTCTTGGAGCAAAACGCTCGGTCGTGACCGTCGAGGAAATTGTTGATGACTTCGCAGACCTGCCGCCCAACGCGGTGATCCTGCCTTCCTGGACGATATCCGCCATTACCTGCGTGCCCGGAGGGGCCCATCCCTCTTATGCGCATGGCTACTACAGCCGTGACAACGCTTTCTACAAGGCTTGGGACGAGATCGCCCGGGACCGTGATGGTTTCCGTGCCTGGATGCAAGAACATGTTATCGGCGGAGGGCCGGAAGATTTCGCCCGCCACGGCAAGGCAGCAGGCGGGGTGGCGTCATGAGTGACTACACCGCCAACGAGATGATGAGCATCGCTGCTGCCCGGGCCTTGCGGAACGACGATATCTGTTTCGTCGGCATCGGCCTGCCATCGGAGGCTGCCAACCTTGCCCGCCTGACACATGCCCCAGGTCTCACATTGATCTATGAATCGGGAACCCTTGCGACAAAGCCCGACGTGCTGCCGCTGTCGATCGGCGATGGCGAGTTATGCGAAACCGCTCTGACCACCGTCTCCGTGCCGGAGATGTTTCGCTACTGGTTGCAGGGTGGACGCATAACTGTGGGCTTCCTGGGCGCCGCCCAGTTGGATCGGTTCGGCAACATCAATACCACCGTCATCGGCGACTACAATGATCCCAAGGTCCGCTTGCCGGGCGGCGGCGGCGCACCGGAGATCGCCACTTCGTGCGGTGAGATTTTCATTGTCATGCGCCAGTCAGATCGCGGCTTCGTCGACAAGATCGACTTCTTCACCTCGCTTGGCCACGGCACCGGCGGCGATGATCGTCTGCGCACCTATGGTGTCACCACCAAGGGACCAAGCCGTCTCGTGACAGATCTCTGCATCATGGAGCCCGACCCGGAAACCAAGGAGTTCACGGTAACCTCGATTCATCCAGGTGTTACGCGAACTAAGATCGAGGAAAACACCGGCTGGGCAGTGAAATTTGCCGATGAGGTGGCGGAAACACCCCATCCCAACGCTGAAGAGCTTGAAGTTCTCCGTGCTCTGAAAGCCCGCACTGCGGCAGCACATAGTGCCTGAAACCCTGCCGGTTTGGCGGTTCACAAAACTTGCATGCGGTTGGAGGCTCACGTATCTGTCGCGTGAAAGTAGCGCCGGTGGTGCCGGCGCTGCCCTTCGATGAAACAAACTCAAGCCGGAGCGCCCGCCTGTGACAGCGCCTTCTCATCGCGTTCGCCTTGCCGTCGATATTGGCGGCACCTTTACCGATGTCGTTCTTGAACATGGCGAAGGTGCACTTGAGACAATCAAGGTCCTGACCACACCGAGTAACCCTGAGCAAGGCGTCCTGGATGGCGTGCGTGCGGTTCTTGACAGTACCGGTGTTGCTGCTGGTGACATCAGTCTGTTTGTGCATGGCACGACGCTTGCGACGAACGCCCTGATTGAGCGCAAAGGCGCGCGAACTGCCCTCATTGTTACGCAAGGGCATCGTGATTCCCTGGAAATGGCCTATGAGAATCGCTTCGCACAATATGATCTCATGGCTGAACGGCCTCAACCTTTGGTCCCGCGCCACTTGCGGTTGCCGGTAGAAGAACGCATGGACTGGCAGGGCAACGCCCTTGTGTCCTTAAACCGCGAAAGTGTGAAAGCGCTTGTCCCGACATTGCGGGACGAGGGTATCGAGAGCCTGGCGATCGGCCTCTTGCACGCCTACGCAAATCCTGATCACGAAATGCAGGTGGCGGACATTGTAAGCGCTGCTTTGCCTGGTCTTGCGATCTCCCTGTCCAGCAGTGTGGCGCCCGAAATACGCGAGTATGAACGGCAATCAACGACGGTTGCGAACGCCTATGTTCAGCCAATGATGTCACGCTATCTGCGGGCTCTCGAAAGCGCACTTGGCGACATGGGGTTGGCCTGTCCCTTCTATCTGATGACTTCAGGGGGCGGATTGACAACGGTTGATGCCGCTGCCCGTTTTCCCATCCGGCTTGTGGAATCTGGCCCCGCCGGCGGCGCTATCCTCGCCAGCCGCATTGCCCTTGAGTGCGGCCTGGATGAAGTCGTTTCTTTCGACATGGGTGGCACCACAGCGAAGATATGTCTTATCGACGATGGCGCCCCGCAACTGTCGCGCTTTTTTGAAGTCGACCGGGCATACCGGTTCATGAAGGGCAGTGGCCTGCCGATCAAGATACCGGTGATCGAGATGGTGGAGATCGGAACCGGCGGCGGCTCAATTGCCAGTGTTGACGGGGTTCGGCGCCTGTCCGTTGGCCCTCACAGTGCCGGTGCTGATCCGGGGCCTGCCTGCTATGACCAGGGCGGCACGGAGCCGACAGTGACGGATGCTGATCTAGTGCTCGGCCGCATTGACCCGCAGGGTTTTGCCGGCGGCTCGGTCCTGCTTGATTCGGACAAGGCTGGTGCAGCGATTGCCGGGAAAGTGGCAACACCACTTGATCTCGAAATTGTAGACGGCGCTTTCGGCATTGTCGAAATGGCAGACGAAGCCATGGCAAATGCCTCGCGCGTACATGCCATCGAATGGGGCAAGGACATTGCCCGGCGCACCATGATTGCCTTTGGAGGTGCAGCGCCTTTGCATGCAGCAAGGCTGGCTCAGAAGCTTGAAATCGAACGGGTCATCGTGCCGTCTGGAGCCGGCGTCGGCTCAGCCCTCGGTTTCCTTTCAGCACCAGTTGCCTTTGAAGTTGTGCGCAGCCGTTACATGCGCCTGGACGCCTTTGATCCCGAAATGATCAATGAACTGTTTGAAGGCATGAGAGCGGAAGCCGAGGAAATCGTCAGAACAGCGGCACCTGATGGCGACCTGATTGAAAAGCGTGCGGCTGCCATGCGGTATGTGGGTCAGGGTCACGAGATCATGGTGACCCTGGAAAATGACGGCGTCACCGCTGATCATCAAAAAGCCTTGCGGGAAGAGTTTTCGCGAACCTACGAAGGCGTTTACGGGCGCAGTGTGCCGCACCTTGATGTTGAGGTTCTGGTCTGGACGTTGATCCTGTCGTCGCCGGTGAAAGCGCCAGAACCCGCGAGGCCGGTTTCATCTGATCTAGTGCCGCAGGCAAAGGCCACGCGACAGTTGTTTGATGCAACCTCCAAGACCTGGCTCGATGTGCCGGTCTATGCCCGTGAAACATTACCCGCTGGTGTTGAAATTGCCGGGCCTCTGATTGTCGTTGAAGACCAGACAACAACCATCGTGCCGCCGCATATGAGCTTGCAGGTGAACGCCCTTGGTTACCTGGACTTGCGCGCAAACTAGTTGCCAATTCAGACTTTGTGATCGCTCCATAGGCTCCAGTTGATCTTTATCAAGGCGGCGTTCCTGTTCGTGGTCTTAACACAAGGCAGCTGTGTTTGTTGTGCAGCCCAAGCTACCGGCATTCGATACGAACAGGGATGTGAGATTTATGAAGGGTGAGAGCGTCGCGTTAGCTGCAAAGCCTGCAGGCGGGATTGGTTTCTTCGAAAAATGGCTTTCGGGGTGGATCGCTCTGTGCATCGCTGTGGGCATCGCCCTGGGCAGCGCGATGCCGGGTCTGTTTCAGTTCCTTGCAGGCCTGGAATACGCATCAGTCAATTTAGTCGTAGCCGTGCTCATCTGGGGAATGGTCTACCCCATGATGGTAAATGTGGATTTCACCAGCCTTCGTCATATCGGTGACCGGCCAAAGGGACTGGTCATCACCCTCGTCGTTAACTGGCTGATTAAGCCGTTTACGATGGCAGCCCTTGGCGTGTTGTTCTTTGAAGTCTTGTTTGCGGGCATCATTGCTCCCGCCGATGCACAACAATACATCGCCGGGCTCATTCTGCTTGGCGCCGCTCCTTGCACCGCGATGGTATTTGTGTGGTCGCAACTCACACGCGGAGACGCGACTTACACCCTCGTCCAGGTGTCGGTGAATGATGTCATCATGGTCTTCGCGTTTGCGCCAATTGTCGCCTTGCTGCTCGGCGTCACAGATTTCGATGTCCCGTGGCCGACACTGATTTTGTCTGTCGGGCTGTATGTGGTTTTTCCACTCATTGCCGGCGCAGTTACCCGAAGCTGTCTGACTGCCCATGCCAAAAATGCAGAAGCCGCCGAGGCTGCAGTTGTTCGGTTCACCAATCGGGTCAAGCCGCTCTCGGTGGTTGCACTTCTCGCTACGGTGGTCCTGCTTTTCGGCTTCCAGGGTCACGTGATTCTCGATCGCCCCGCACTCATTGCACTGATCGCCGTGCCGCTCCTGATACAGTCCTATGGTATCTTTGCCCTCGCCTATGCTGCTGCCTACCTGTGGCGGGTACCGTTCAATGTTGCAGCGCCGTGCGCCCTTATCGGAACTTCAAACTTCTTTGAGTTGGCCGTTGCCGTCGCCATTAGCCTCTTTGGCCTCAATTCCGGCGCCGCACTGACAACTGTGGTTGGTGTGCTGGTCGAGGTCCCGGTCATGCTGTCGCTTGTCGCTTTCGCAAACCGCACGCGCGGCTTGTTTCCAGCGGCATAGGGAACCCCAGGAAAAACTTCGATGAGGAATGCTATTATGAATGAACACAAGGCTTGCTATGGAACGATGTTCCACGACACGCTGCATTTCACAGCAAACAAAGACATGAAAGGTAAGGTCTTCAGCTTTGAGCTTGGTTCTTTGGGCCTGGTACGTTCCAACCATCTGGTCCATGCGGATATCTCAGAGTGGGACGATTGCCTGGCATGTCCGGAATTCGATCATTGTTACAAATTTTGCATGGCCAAACTGGCCTTGGAGTCAGCCATCGCAGATGGCTAACCATCCATCTGTTGGCATCGCCCCCGCGCCGACAATGTTCAACTCCGGGGCAATGGAGTCTGCTGCGCGGCTCGAATTCGTCCTCCGCCGCGCAGCACGGTGTTGTTTCAAGGCAACCAACCAACCCTAGAAGTCGTGCGGATTGCCTTCGACGAGTATGCCGTTGCCGTGGATGTTATCGTCTCTGTACATGGTCATCGCCGGGCCATCGACCAGCACGTCCCAGCAGCGTTCCGGGCTTTCGCCGTATGTGAAACACATGACGCCTTCATCGACGCGCCAGGAACCGCTATAGCCGCTCGCTTTGATGCTGCCGTCGGGATCGTAATATTCGGCAAAGCCATTATCCAGCATGCTGCCCTGATAGGTCTTGCCGCTGACCGCCGCTTCGATCTCGGTCTTCGATGACAGATCAACCGCAAATGCCGATGTTGCCATCGTGCCGGCCAGCAACGTTGCCGCCGCCAGAAGGGACACTTCTCGCAGTGCCTTGTGTCTTGTGTTCATTGTGACATCTCCCAAGTTTCATCGCTACATCACACAGGCAGCGCTTGGGTGTACGGACTGTTCACGCGTGCGCACCGCCTTGAGACGAGCGCACGTTAGCAGGCGCGCCGGCGGCGCAATTGACTGAGATTGCTGTTCTTGAGTCGTAGTGCTCGATATTTTCTCGCCACCTTACTCAACCAAGTGGGAGGTGCCGCTTTGAGGTAAGCAGGGGAGGTGATTTTCGCCTCGCTCTACGAACACTTCGGCCTTTTATCGCGCACCCACCTGGCTTTGAACTCGATCTTTGGCAGGGTCTCCGGCGCCGGACATCGGCTCAATCCCCTCACTCGACGGTGACGTTCACCATGTTCTCGTAGATATCCACCTGAATCCAGACATTGCCGTTGACGATTCGCCGCCCTGCGCTGCCGTCGATGTGACCGCTCTGGATCAACTGCTCCATGCGCGCCCGATTGGCGATGGAATCAAAGAATGCATCGCTCTGGTCACCCGGATCGCGCACCTTGAAGCGGTGGTAGTTGGCGCGGTCCTGGCGGATGATCTGCCACGGTTCGGTCAATCGCTCACCGTGTGAATTTAGGTGGTCGGCAGAGCCGAGGAACGCTCTGTAGGATTCAATGATTTGTGCCTTTGCGGGGGTCGTTGTCCCGCTGGAAACAATGAGCAGGACCGCGGCTGCTATGAACAGTCGGAATGAATTGGGCATGATTGCCTTCCTGTGATGTTGCCGATTACATCAGGTCTTATGACCTGAGGTTAACGGTTCGGTTGTGGCGAGACTATTGGTTTGCACGGCATTGCACAACGATCCTTCGGAGCCGCTTTTCGTTGGGCCGGGAAACCGCCGGAGCTCGACATCTCCAATCGCTGAAGAAATGCATAGCGTCCCCGGCGGTCTGTGAAGCCTTGATAGTGCGCAGCAAATGAGTGGCATCGTGCAAGCGTCGCCGATGCTAGTTGATCGCGGCAAAGCATGTATGAGATACCTTAGCGTTAAGACCCTGGATCAATCTTGTGAGGGACGGCGTGTGGCAAAATACGAAACCCTGATTGTGGAAGTGGCCGACGGGCTGATGTGGATCAGCCTCAATCGCCCAACGGTGTTGAATGCATTCAATCTAGCGCAGTGGCACGACGTCAAGTCGGCTCTTGACGAGGCGGCCGCAGACGATTCTGTCCGGGTAATCGCAATCAAGGGACAAGGCGGCAACTTTTCTGCCGGCTACGATCTGACAGCGGCGCTCGGCGGCGACCTGGCAGAGCCGCTGCCGAATGCCTTTCGCGACTATGTCGATGTGGGCAATGACACATGCTGGGCGGTCTGGAACTCGAAAAAGCCGGTAATCTCGGCGATACAGGGCTATTGCCTGGGTGGGGCGTTCGAACTGGCGATGGCTTGCGACTTTGCCTACGCGGACACCAGCGCCCGATTGGGTGAGCCCGAGATCTTGCTGTCGGATGCGCCGCCGTTCCTGATCAGCCCCTGGGTGATGGGAATGCGCCAGGCCAAGCATATTCTACTGTCAGGCGAACTCGTATCCGCAGAGACAGCCATGCAATACGGCATTCTCAACAAGGTCTGCGAGCCCGGCGAGCTGGAGGCAACGGTAACCCGCATGGCCAGGCGTTTGATGGGATTTGCACCGGAGACCTGGCACCAGAACAAGTCGGCAGTGAATCGGTCTTACGAGATCATGGGCTTCCGGTCCTGCGTCGAGATGGGCAAGGAAGCGTTTGTCACCGCCAATGTGACCCCCAATGCATTGAAGACGGAGTTTCTCGAACGCCTGAGCCGTGATGGCTTTTCCGAAGCGATCAAATGGCTGCAAACGCGTTACGTTACCTGACTGCGAGCCTGGAAGGCGATCATGGAGTTTCTCGCGGCCCATAATATTCCCGCTCTCGTCCAGGCCGCCGCCAATGAATTTGGCGACAAAACCTGCGCGATTGCTCCGCAGCGCACGGTTACCTTCGAGCAGTTTGCAGGCGAGGTCGCCGCCATCGCAGGGCGGCTGCGTGACCTGGGCGTCGACCCGGGCGACCGGGTGGCGCTTTTGGATGTCAACTCTCTGGAATTCCTCGAAACCTTTTGTGCGCTTGGGGTGGTGGGCGCGGTTTCGGTGCCCCTGAACTATCGCCAGCGCGTGCCGGAGCATCGATTTCAGATCGAAGATTCCGGCGCCCGCCTGTTGTTGGCCAATGCCCGCTACTCAGGGGAAGCCGATGAATTAGCGTCATCCATGGAACTTGGCTGGCGTCGCATCGATGAAATTGCAGCACCCAGCCCGGAGGAGCCGGGCGGCGTTGTCCAGCTCACCGATCCTGACCCGGCAACGGCGCTGGCGGTTTGTTACACCAGTGGCACAACCGGCCGGCCCAAGGGCGCCGTGATCGATCAGTTCACGGCCAGTCTGCGGGCCCGGAAGATAATGTGCGACCTGGGGCTGGGATCTGACGACGTCATGCACATGACGACGCCCATGTTTCACATCTCGTGCCTCATCCTCAGCCTCGCGGCGCTGCAGCGCGGCGCGACGCAGTTGATCCTGCCCCAATTCGCATATGAAACCACGATGGCGGCGGTGCGCGAACACAAGGTTACCTTTATCAACACCGTGCCTACGATCCTGAGCATGGCACTGGCCCGCGACGATTTTGCCCCCGACGTGCTCGCTGGACTGCGCCTAATCATGTACACCGCCGCCCCCATGAGCCTGCCCCTCCTGCGCACGTTGATGGAGGTCTATCGGGGTGATCTGATTCAATTCCTCGGCCAGACTGAAGATCTGCCGCAAACCGTCCTGACACCCGAAGATCATCACAATGCGCTCTTGGGCATCGCACCTGGCCGGCTCGGATCGGTTGGACGGCCATGCGCCGGGGTGGAAGTGATGATCTGCGACGACGTGGGCAATACGGTCCCGCCCGGCGAGATCGGCGAGATCGTCACCCGCGCCGGCACGGCCATGTCTGGATATTGGAATCTGCCCGTCGAGACCGCGGAGACACTCAAGGACGGTTGGGTATTTACCGGCGACCTCGGTTACCAGGACGCCGATGGCTATGTGTATCTGGCCGGCCGCAAGAAGCACACGATCATACGCGGCGGCGAGAATGTTTATCCCTCCGAGGTGGAGCCGGTTTTACTGGAGGCCCCGGGGGTTCGGGACGCCGTGATCCTTGGCCTGCCGGATGATACCTGGGGTGAGATCGTCGTGGCGGCGGTCGTCGCCGACGGCAAAGACATTGACGCTGATGTGATCATCGCCCATTGCCGCAGCCGCCTTGCCAGCTACCGTTGTCCGGAACGAATCTATTTCGTCAACGAGATGCCGCTCAACGCTGCCGGCAAGGTTCTTCGGCGCGAACTGCTGGACCAGATGAGCCTGCAAACATAGAGCTGCTCTTGAACCGTCTCCAAAGCATATCGTGCCTTCGAGATAGTCTGCTCGCACCAAAACCGCTCTGCAACGGGAGCAGGAGCATGGTTGGGACGCCCCACCAAGAGACATCTGACCCTGTAGCCCTCCGCTTGTAGATTTGTCTGAGCGTCGCCGCTATGCTCTCCGATAGGGAGAATGCCGATGGAACGCCGCCTTGCTGCTGTGCTTTTGGCCGACATCGTCGGCTTTTCACGCCTTATGGAGATGGATGAGGATGGCGTCCTCACTCGTCAAAAATTACACAATAAGGAGTTGATCGGTCCCGAGATTGCCCGCCACCGGGGCCGTATCGTCAAGACTACCGGCGACGGGATGCTGGCTGAGTTTTCCTCAGCACAGGATGCGGTACGTTGTGCCATCGACATCCAGATCGGGATGACCAGCCGTGAGGTCGGTCAGGACGAGGAGCGGCGCATCCGTTATCGGATTGGCATCAACCTCGCAGACGTGGTTTTCGACGACGGTGACATCTTCGGCGACGGCGTCAATGTTGCGGCACGGCTGGAGGGGCTTGCGGAGCCCGGTGGCGTATGCATTTCCGACATCGTTCACCAGACTGTGCTCGACCGTGTCGGGGAGGCCTTTCGCGACATGGGCGGACAGCGCGTCAAGAACATCTCGCGACCCATCCGGGTCTGGCAGTGGACACCGGACGCGCCGGTGGAACGCGAGGCACCCGAGATTGCACTGAAACAGCGCGTCCAATTCTGCACTTCGGCAGACGGCACCCAAATCGCCTATGCCTCCGTAGGCGAGGGCTCACCGGTCTTCAAAGCGCCGAGCTACCTCACTCATATCGAGTATGAATGGACGAACACCTTCTGGGGCCCGTTCCTCGCCGAATTCGCCAGTAACAATCGTCTCGTCCGTTTCGACCAGCGGGGCAACGGGCTTTCCGACTGGGACGCCGAGCGCATCTCGCCCGACGCCATGGTCGAAGACATGGAAGCGGTTGTGGAAGCCTCTGGCCTGGAGAAGCTTGCCCTCTTTGGTATAAGCCAAGGTGCGGCCTTTTCGGTACGCTATGCCGCAAGGCATCCCGAAAAAGTCTCGTGCCTCATTCTCTTTGGGGGCTACATGCGTGGGCGCCTGTTACGCGAGGACCCGGAGGAGGAAAAACTCTACAACGCTGCCACGGTCATGATGCGTGAGGGTTGGGGCTCACCCAACCCCGTATACCGCCAATTCTTCACGTCAAGCTACCTCCCCGACGCCCCGCAGAACGTCAAGGAGAGCTTTGACGAGTTGCAGCGCGTTTCGGGTAATGCCGAGAACGCCGTTCGCATCTATGAAATGAACGCGCAGCTCGACACGACCGAGATTGCCAAACAGCTCCGGATACCGACGCTCGTGCTTCATATGAAAGGTGACCGGATGGTGCCGGTTTCGGAGGGCCAGTTGATCGCTCGGCTGATCCCAGGCGCGCAGTTCGTCGAATTGCCCGGCAGCAACCACGTGGCTATCGGGGGCCAGCCGTGCTTCGACATGTTCTTTGAAGAGGTTCGGGCCTTCATGGCTGAGCACGCCGCGGACTAGTGGACAGA
>JAJFHB010000490.1 GCA_021775795.1 Hyphomicrobiales bacterium
CGAATCACGCAGAACATCGACCATCATGTCGATTTCATCGCGGCTCAAGATGAGCGGCGGCGACATGACATTCAGGTGCGCAATCGGGCGCACGATGACGCCTCGTTTTTCGCACGCATCCGCAATACGATTGCCGATGGCGACTTCAGCCGGCAGCAGCTCCTTGGTGGCCTTGTCGGCAACATTCTCGACACACATCATGAAACACTTGCCGCGCACGTCGCCAACGGTTGGCAGATCACGCAGGCTGTTCAGCCGTTCCTCAAGATAGGGTCCCACATCAAGGATATGACCGCAGAGGTCTTCCCGCTCCATGATTTCGATGTTCTTGTTGGCCGCGGCACAACAGACCGGATGGCCGGAGTAGGTGAAACCGTGGGTGAACATTCCGCCCTCTGACTGAGGTACGGAAATGACATCATAGATTTTATCCGAGAGCATGGTGGCTGACAGGGGTTGATACCCTGACGTCAGACCCTTTGCGCTGCAGATGATGTCCGGTTCAAAGCCAAATACGTCCTTGGAGGCAAAGAAATGCCCAAGACGGCCAAAGGCTGTGACCACTTCATCCGAGATGTAGATCATCTCATATTTATCGCAAACTTCCTTGGTGCGCCGGTGGTAGCCTTCTGGCGGCACAATCACGCCGCCGGCGCCCATGATCGGTTCTGCAATAAAGCAGGCAACATTTTCGGGCCCGAGTTCCAGAATCTTGTTTTCGAGATCGGCGACGCACTGGTTCAGAAAATCCTCATCGCTCATGCCTTCAGGGCGGCGATAGGGATTGGGGGCGGGGATATGGTGCACAAGATCAGGCGCCAGATCAAAACCCTGTTGATCAAACTCTACACCGGTCATGGACATGGCAAGGTAGGTCGAGCCGTGATAGCCGTCGACCCGGGAGATGATTTTCTTCTTCGTCGGCTTACCCAGACGGTTGAAATAATAGTGAATGATACGGATTGCCGTGTCATTCGCCATGGAACCACCGGTTCCGTAGAACACATGGTTCAGCGTTCCCGGCGCCAGTTGTGCAAGCTTCCAGGAGAGCTCGGCCGCAGGTGGTGTCGTATGATGGCCGAAAGAGGAATAATACGGCATGAGCCTTGCCTGTTCGGCAATTGCGTCGGCGATTTCATCGTTGCCGTAGCCAATGTTGACGCACCACAGGCCGCCAATACCGTCGAGGTACTTGTTGCCTTCGGAATCATATACGAAGGCGCCTTCCGATTCCGTCAGAACCATCGAGCCTTTTTCCTTGAAGGTCGAAAAGTCCGTCCATGGATGGATGAAGTGATCCCGATCCTTGGTCCAGAGATCCTCGGTGTCGTACTTGCGATTGGTCCGCATGATGTTTCTCCCTCGCTTCATTCCTCGGGCAATGACACGAAACAGCCTGCCCATCTTGGCCTTAAGCCTAGTGCTTGCGTGAGAAGGCGCAATACCACCCGCGGGGTAGACCCCTTGTTGCCAAGCATGGATGAAACTCCTCGCAGCCTCTGATACAAGAACGTCAGGTTCGGCGAGCCAAAACGGGCAGCGTAAGGAGCAGACACAGTGACGGAACACTTGAGTGGCGGCGAAGCAATCATCCGGCAGGTTGCAGCAAACGGCATCGACACGGTTTTCGGTCTGCCCGGGGCACAGATGTATCCACTGTTTGATGCCTTGCAGCGCTCCAACCGGATCCGCACGATCTGTACCCGGCATGAACAGGCCGCTGCCTACATGGCCTATGGGGCAGCGCAATCGACAGGCAGACCAAGTGCGTTCTCAGTGGTTCCCGGGCCCGGTGTTTTGAATGCAACGGCTGCCCTGTGTACCGCCTGGGGAACAAACGCACCGGTGATCTGCCTGACCGGGCAAATTCCTTCCAATTTTCTCGGCCAGGGCCGGGGACATCTGCATGAACTCCCCGATCAGCTTGCGACGATGCGTACGCTCTTGAAATGGGCTGATCGCATTGATCGCCCCGAAGATGCGCCGCGCATCGTGAATGAGGCCTTCACAGAAATGCTCTCGGGCCGGCCGGGACCTGTTTCCGTGGAGATGTGCTGGGACACAATGGCGGAAAGTGGTGATGTCGACCTCCTGCCCGCAGCCAGTCCGCGGCCGGCGCCCGAAGCTGACCCGGACGCCATTGCTCGCGCAGCAAAGCTCATCACCGCTGCGAAGAACATCATGATCATGGTGGGAGGTGGCGCCCGTCATGCAATAGAAGAGGTTCACGAACTGGCGGATATGACGGGAGCCTGTGTGACCGCATTCCGCGCTGGCCGCGGCATTGTTCCCGACGACACAACTCATGCACTTTCAACCGTTGCCGCCCATGAACTCTGGCCGGATACAGAAGTCCTCATCGCCATTGGCACGCGGGCTGAACTGCAATATATGCGCTGGACGGGAATGAAGCAGGTCATCTCTGAGCCGGATGCACCTCCCTACCTGATCCGCGTTGAAATTGACGAAGATGAACTCGAGCGCCTCAAACCTCATGTCGGCATCAACGCGGATGCAAAAAGCGGGGCCCGCGCCCTGATCGACGCCCTGGTTTCGAAAGCCTCACCGGACAGGGACTGGCAGGAACGCAAGACTGCAGCAAAAGCATCGGCGCGATCACGCATTGAAAAGATACAGCCGCAGCTCTCCTATATTGATGTCATCCGTGATGTGTTGCCTCGTGATGGCATCTTTGTGGATGAGGTCTGTCAGGCCGGCTTCACCGGTTACTTTGGATTTCCGGTTTATGCGCCGCACACATATGTGACGTCCGGCTTTCAGGGCACCCTTGGCTTTGGTTTTCAAACAGCTCTTGGCGCCAAGGCCGCCAATCCCGACAAGGCGGTTGTCTCCATCAATGGTGACGGCGGCTTCATGTACGGCGTGCAGGAACTGGCAACCGCAGCGCAATACGGGCTCGGCGTTGTGACTGTTGTTTTCAACAACCGTGCTTTTGGCAATGTCCGCCGTGATCAGCAGATGCGCTACGAAGGCCGCCTGATCGGCTCAGAACTGACAAATCCGGACTTTCTGCCTTTGGCGGAAAGTTTCGGCATCGAAGGACGCCGCGCAACGTCCCCGCAAGAACTTCGTCCGCTTCTTGAGCAGGCCATCGCCAACGACCGGCCGTGTCTCATCGAAGTGCCGATCGAGCGCGACAGCGAAGTCTCTCCATGGGAGTTCATCGTTCCGCCGCCGCCGGGTCAGAAACATTCCTACTGAGTTGCAATCAGGCATGGCAACACGCGGTTCCAGCAACAACCCGCCGAAATTTTCCCGCAAAGACGCGGGCGAACGGCGTCAGCAATTGGTTGATGCCGCCATTGATTGTCTTGCGGATGGCGGTATGGCCGGCTTCACCATCGATCGCATCTGCAAGAAGGCAGGCATTTCACGTGGCCTGATTTCACACCATTTTGACGGTAAGGACGATTTGCTTGTGCACGCCTATGAGGCGATGACCCATCATCTGATCGAAACCGCCCACGCAACCCATCGGGTGGTGCAGGACGATCCTGCGGCTGCACTCAATGCGGTCATCGAAATGAACTTTGCAGAAGACGTTCTGGACCGCTCCAAACTGACGGCCTGGCTGGCGGTCTGGGGTGAAGTCACGCGCAACCCTTCTCTGCGCCAGATCCACCGGCAACGTTACCCTGCTTACCGTGATGCCATAGCCTCTGCCATATCAGAGCTTGCCCGCATTCGGGGGCATCAGCTGGATGCCCCGGCCCTGGCAACAAGTCTTGTCGCCCTGATCGACGGGCTTTGGATCGAATGGTGTCTCGATCCAACCCTCCTGTCGGCAGCCGATGCAAAACGCGCCTGCTATGACCTGCTTGAGGCAAAACTCGGGCCCATCGACAGAGCGAGCTAGCCCCGGTCAGCCTTCTAACTTGCGTCGCGCCATATAGTCTTTCAGCGCATCGTCGATGCCCGCATCGATCGGCGGTTGTTCATACTCCACAAGCAACTGCTTCCAGATCTGGTTGGCCCGCTGTTCTGCCGTAACCTCGCCACGCTCGACCCAGGTGTCGTAGTTGTCCCAGTTGGAAACCAGCGGCACATTGAATGCGGTTTCATAGCGTTCCATCGTGTGTTCGGTGCCGAAGAAATGCCCGGCCGGCCCGACTTCACGCACCGCGTCCAGCGCCAGGCTTGCCTCATCCACTACAAATGGCTCCATGTAGGCTGCCATCATCTGCAGCATCTCCGCATCGATGATGAGTTTTTCGAAAGACGCGGACAGACCGCCGCCCAGCCAGCCCGCGGCATGATTGATGAGATGCGCATGTCCCATCATACAGCCCCACAAAGACATCATGCTTTCATAGGCCGCCTGCGCGTCGTTCGTGTTCGCTGCTGTTACGTTGCTTGAGCGGAAGGGAACGCCAATCCGCCGGGCAAGTTGTCCCGACGCCTGCGCCGCCTGCGCATATTCCGGTGTTCCAAAGGCGGGCGATCCGGTCTTCATATCCACATTGGAGGTGAAGCCGCCATACATCGCCGGAACCCCCGGTCGTACAATCTGTGTAAGCGCAATACCAACCATGGCCTCTGCGTGCTGTTGAGCCAGAGCACCAGCAATGGTCACCGGCGACATGGCCCCCGCCAGCGTGAAGGGGGTCACCACAACACACTGCCCGTGTGCCGCCATGGTCATCAATCCTTCCGCCATGGGGATGTCGAGTTGAAGAGGCGAGTTGGTGTTGATGACGCACGTAAATACGGGAATGTCCTTGAGGCCCTCTGCATCCGTTCCCATCATAATGGCGGCCATATTGATCGCGTCCATGGCCTGCGCCCGGCCCATGCCCCAGGGATGCCAGTTTTTGTCCATGAGGGTTATCTCGGCGTAGAAGATATCGAGATGGCGCGTTTCTGCCGGCAGGTCGAGCGGTTCAAACCC
>JAJFHB010000050.1 GCA_021775795.1 Hyphomicrobiales bacterium
ATCGGGGAACCGTGGTGTCACTTCTTCATCGAGGAAAGTGTCCCATTCTTCCGGCGTCACCGGGCCTTCGTTGGCCCGTGACGTGCCGAACAGAAGTTCCAGCCGCGCCATCTCGAACGCATTCTCACCGCAATCTACAGCTGCCGAGGTTACCGGCTTTTCCTTGCCCAGATATTCCGCCCCGAGCACGCCGCCAACGATGAAGATCGCAACGCCAAGCATATAGGCTGGTTTCATGTGCTTTCCCCTCAAGTGTCGAGCGAGGGCAGATTGAGCCCCTGCTCGCGGGCGCAGGTTTTCGCAATCTCATAGCCGGCATCGGCGTGGCGCATGACACCGGTAGCAGGGTCGTTCCAGAGGACGCGGGCAAGCCGTGCATCGGCTTCTTCCGTTCCATCGCAAACGATAACCATACCGGCGTGCTGGGAATAGCCCATACCAACACCACCGCCATGGTGGAGAGAAACCCATGTGGCGCCACCGGCTGTGCTCAGCAGAGCATTGAGCAGCGGCCAGTCAGAGACCGCATCGGTGCCGTCCATCATACCTTCGGTTTCACGGTTGGGGCTGGCGACCGAACCTGAATCAAGATGGTCACGGCCGATAACAATCGGTGCTTCAAGCTCACCGCTACGGACCATTTCATTGAAGGCCAGTCCCAGCTTGTCACGCTGTCCAAGGCCGACCCAGCAGATGCGCGACGGCAAACCCTGGAAGTGAATGCGTTCGCGCGCCATGTCGAGCCAGTTGTGCAAATGCGCATCATCGGGGATCAGTTCCTTGACCTTGGCATCGGTCTTGTAGATGTCTTCCGGGTTTCCAGACAACGCCACCCAACGGAAGGGACCAACGCCGCGGCAGAACAGTGGCCTGATGTAGGCCGGCACAAAGCCTGGAAAATCAAAGGCATTCTTGACACCCTCTTCCAGAGCCACCTGACGAATGTTGTTGCCATAATCGACCGTGGGCACACCCGCCGCATGAAAATCGAGCATGGCTTGTACGTGGATTGCCATGGAAGCCTTTGCCGCTGCCACGGTTGCTTCGGGATCGCTGGTGCGGCGGGCTTCCCACTCCGCCAGCGTCCAGCCGGCGGGAAGGTAACCGTTGAGCGGGTCATGGGCTGAGGTCTGATCGGTGACCGCATCAGGGCGAATTCCGCGCTTGACCATTTCGGGCAGTATTTCGGCTGCATTACCAAGCAGGCCGACGGAAACAGCCTTTTTGGCAGCCGTAGCCTCGTCAATCATCGCCAGCGCTTCATCGAGACTGGTTGCGCTCTTGTCGAGGTAGCCGGTGTTGAGGCGCATTTCAATGCGCGAAGGCTGACATTCTATCGCCAGCATAGAGGCCCCTGCCATGGTCGCTGCCAGTGGCTGTGCGCCACCCATGCCGCCCAGGCCTGCGGTCAGTATCCAGCGCCCGGCCAGGTCCCCGCCAAAGTGTTGCCGGCCCATCTCCACGAAGGTCTCATAGGTGCCCTGGACGATGCCCTGACTGCCGATATAGATCCAGGAGCCCGCCGTCATCTGGCCGTACATCATCAGACCTTTGCGGTCGAGTTCGTTGAAATGCTCCCAGGTTGCCCATGCGGGCACGAGGTTTGAGTTGGCGATCAACACGCGCGGCGCATCGGGATGGGTCTTGAAGACCCCGACCGGCTTGCCCGATTGCACAAGCAGGCTTTCATCGCCTTCGAGGTCTTTTAGCGTTTCAACAATGCGGTCGAAGGATTTCCAGTCACGCGCTGCCCGGCCAATGCCGCCGTAAACGATCAGCTCCTGAGGATTTTCGGCCACTTCCGGGTCAAGGTTATTCATGAGCATGCGCATGGGCGCTTCGGTGAGCCAGCTCTTGGCTGTAATCTCCGACCCCCGGGGGCTGCGGATGATGCGGTTGTTGTCCACTCTTGCCGTTTCGGTCGACATGGATGCCTCCTTGGTTTTCTAGCTTGATTATCTGGCTTTATGTTCTGGTTCAGGCGCCGGAGCGACTGTCCATCATGCCGCGCGCGTTGGTTGAGAAAACACCTCTCAGCTCATAACGGCTGGAGGGATAAATCAGGGCAGCAGAAGCTGCGACCTTGCGGTTTGACCAGCTGCGCCGGTGCACCGCCAGGCAGGGCTCATCCTCTTCGATCTTCAAGAGGCGGCATTGCGGTGCAGATGGCATGACCGCCTGCACCACATGTTCAAGCTGCTCAACGGCAGCGGTGCCGAGCAGATAGGCCGTCGGGGTTGTTTGAGTAAAATCCTGCGCGAGAAATTCCGGCGCCACGGCTGGATTCACATAACGCTCTTCAAGCTGAACCGGCACACCGTTTTCCGCATGAACAGCAACAATGTGGAAGAGCTCCATTCCATCGCTGCCTTCAAACCTTTCGGCAAGCTCTGCCCGGGCTGTGACGCTGCGCAAAGAAATGACCTCGCAAGAGTGCTCCCCACCGCGCGCGGCAATTTCATCGGCAATGTTCATGATGTCTATGAGGCTTGCCTGTCGCGGCGTCTCGCGCACGAACGTGCCGACACCGGGCAGTCTTGAGAGATAGCCATCACGGGTGAGTTCGCGCAGGGCGCGGTTCACCGTCATGCGGCTGATGCCAAATTCATCAACGAACATATTCTCCGAGGGGATGCGCTGACCTGCAGGCCAGACGCCGGAGTGTATGTTGCTCAGAATGTGATCCTTGATGCGGCGGTAGAGCGGCTGTGGCGTGGTGTTAGCCGCGAAGGCTGTATCAGCCATCCTTGCAGCCTCCCGAGTTCAAGAGCCTACCGTCCTTGTAAACACCAGCACAGGGATTGGCGCCGAGCGGATAGGCAAGCTCACCAGGTCCCTCGATATCCCACAAGGCAAAATCCGCACGCTTGCCTGCTGCAATAATGCCCCGGTCGTTGAGCCCCTGAGCCCGCGCTGCATTGCAGGTTACGCCGCGCCGCGCTTCTTGCGGGGTCAGAGAGACCAAAACACAAGCCATATTCATGGTCGACAATATGGAGTGGACAGGCGATGAGCCCGGGTTGAGGTCGGTGGCAACAGCAATGGCCACGCCCTTTTCGCGCAGAAGATCGACGGGCGGTGCCTGTTTTTCGCGCAAATAGTAAAATGCACCTGGCAACAACACGGCAACGGTGCCGGCCTGCGCCATGGCATCGACACCGGCTTCATCGAGATATTCAATGTGGTCGGCGGACAACGCGCCCCGGCGTGCAGCCATTGCCGCGCCGCCGAGATTGCTCAACTGCTCTGCATGCAACTTGATCGGCACGCCCAGGTCGCGGGCAACATCAAACACGCGCTCCATCTGTTCGACCGAAAAGGCGATGCCTTCACAAAAGCCGTCGACAGCATCCACAAGACCGGCTTCTACTGCAGAAGGCAGCATGTCCTTGCAGACGGCATCAATAAAGGCGTCAGGCTGGCCGGCAAACTCAGGCGGCAGGGCATGAGCGCCCAGGTGGCTG
>JAJFHB010000491.1 GCA_021775795.1 Hyphomicrobiales bacterium
GTCGCGCCGCAGCGGCTTTCGATTTCTGCAAGTTGCTGCTCGGCCTTATCGATACGGCCAATGGAAACATAGCCCTCTCCCAGATACTCGCGGGCGAGGACAAAATTCGGGTCAATTTCAAGAGCCCGACGGTAGTATGCAAACCCGGTCCCGAACTGTCCCATTTTACGATAGCTGTACCCAAGGTAGTTGAGAACGCGCGGGTCGTTCTGATTGCTGACCGTCAAAAGCACGCCTATCGCGTTTTCATACTGTCCGGCTTGAGCGAGTTCCGCGCCTAGCTGATAAAGCGCGTCGTCATAGAGCTTCGTTGCATCGTCGCAATCGTCGCCATCAGTGCAATCGTTCGGTGGCGTGGTGCCGCCGCCACTGCTGTCGCCGCCGGCTGCGAAGGTCGTAACTGAACCAATCGCGATAGCACCGGCCAGTGCCATTGTTCTCAACAGCGACCGTGTCGCAATGTTGCTGCCAAATCCAAATTTCAGTTCATCCATGTCTTTACTCCTCGGTTTGGCTGGAAAACAAACGGGCGGACTGAATTCGTTCGCCGAACCTGAACGATCAGCTATCACGTTTGCGTGAAGTTGATTGTGCGCTAGAAATTGAAATCAATTTGCAGGCTGGTACGGCCATCCTGAAGAAGCCCGGTACCGGGCGTTTCAACAGTTTCGCTGCGCAGATAAACACCGCCATCCTGTTCGATCGGCAACAGGGGGAGCAACTCCGCATCAAAGTTTGTAATGTAGCCATTGTCGCTCTGGTAGCGCTGCTGTCCCTGCTCGAACGTCGCATCATCGCTGTAGTCGAACGTGTAAAAGTTGTCTGCATCAGCAACGCGAATCTGGCCGTTCACGGCATTTGCCGTAACAGGTTGGTTCCGCTGAATATCTGTGACAAGCGCGGCATGTCCTGCAGAACTGAACCCGAGAACTGCAATCAAAGAAAGAGTGATTGACGGTGGAAGTCGCATTTACGTTCCTCTCTTTGCATGCCGACATTGTGGGCAATAACACCGTGGGCAATGACACATGCTTGCGTATCACAGTGGTAAATGTAGGGAGCGTAACGGTCAAATCAAACATCTGACAGGTTCGCCCAGCACACAATCAGGTGAACTGGTTGCATCAAGAGCGTCGCAGGGCAGGGAGCAGGGTTGCTTCGCGCAGTGCTTCCGCGGCTATGAACCAAACTCTAAGTGGGGGTGATTGGCGGAGAGGAAGGGATTCGAACCCTCGAGACGCTTTTGACGTCTACTCCCTTAGCAGGGGAGCGCCTTCAGCCACTCGGCCACCTCTCCACCGCCGTGGTTACAGGGGATTTTCGAGGATTTCAACCGTTTTGGCGTAACCGTCCAAATTGTTGTCGTGAAGGTGGAGGTGTAAACTTGCGATAGACCGAAAAAACTCTACCAACCTGATGCTGCAACCTTCCTATTTTGTGTGTACCGGTCAAAAAACAATCGCGGTGCCACCGTTACTGAGTGTGGGTCGAAACGTTTTGGCCGAACGAGGGATGTGCTCTAAAAGTCCGCATGAGCGATCAAGTGCAGCCGGTTGCGTGATGGGATGCTTGGTATAAAAAGGAACAATCTTCTTTGCTGTCAGGCAAGATCGACTGATCTTTATCAAACACTCGCGGATCATATGGTTGCCGCTGAACGGAGCAAATAATGACAAGAACCGGCCCGTTGAATGGACTTACCGTAATCGACATGAGCAGGGTGCTTGCGGGTCCTTATGCGACCATGGTTCTGGCTGATCTCGGCGCCCGGGTGATCAAGGTGGAAATACCGGATGGCGGGGATGATGCGCGCCACTTCGGGCCCTTCGTGAACGGCAAGTCGGCCTATTTCATGTCGTTGAACAGAGGCAAAGAGAGCATTGCGCTAGATCTGAAGTCACCAGAAGACCGGGCAACATTTGAGGGGCTGGTCGTATCTGGAGATATCCTGGTCGAAAATTATCGGCCCGGCACAATGGAAAAGCTGGGCTATGGCTGGGAGCGACTGAGCGAGCTTAATCCCAAGCTTATATATGGAGCGATTTCGGGGTTTGGGCACACAGGGCCTTATCGAACCCGTGCCGCCTACGACATGGTTGTGCAGGGTATGGGGGGCATCATGAGTGTCACGGGCCAACCCGGATCGGAGCCGACACGGGTGGGAACGTCCGTTGGTGATATTACCGCCGGCCTGTTCGGTGTTGCAGGAATATTGTCAGCGGTCATCGACAGGGAGCGCACAGGGAAGGGAGCGATGGTTGACGTCGGCATGCTCGATTGTCAGGTCGCCATCCTTGAAAATGCAATCGGCCGTTACCTTGGTGAGGGAAAAATTCCCGAGCCGCTCGGTTCGCGCCATCCCTCTATCACGCCCTTCGAAGCTTTCGCGACGAAAGATGAGAACATCATCATTGCGGCAGGCAACGAAGCACTGTTTGAGAGGCTTTGTCAGGCCATCGCCCGGCCGGATATTTCCAGCGATGCGGAGTTTGCCAGCAATGACCTGCGCACCAAAAACCACGCCCGCCTGAAACACGAGTTAGAAACGACGCTCTGCACCAGGAATGCCAGCGAATGGCTGAAAGTCATTGGCGATGCAGGGGTGCCCTGCGGTCCCATTAACAACATAAAACAGGTGGTTGAAGATGAGCATGTGAACGCCCGCAACATGATCATCACGACCGAGGATGCAGAAGCCGGCACCGTCCGCATGGCCGGTAATCCGATCAAGATTTCCGGCTTTGAGGATCCCTCAGAAAGAAAGGCGGCGCCTGACCTCGATGCAGACAGGCAAGCCGTCGTCGATCTGTTGTCCGACTGAAACCTCTCGCAACCATCTAACTTTGCGCACCATCGAGAAACTGTTGCGCATACCATTTGGCAAATGATGCCACATTCGCTTCCAGTGTCGGTGAGAACCGGCCCTGGCGGGCGAACGGTGAATTGAGACCGCGTTGCTGGTTTTCCAATGCCGAAACATCCTCTGCCAGGGCAGCGTCCATGCGGCGGTAGTAGTATTTTGCTTCCTCTTCAAAGTTTGGCAGATCGATTGTTTCTTTCGGGAAGCACACGGTCTGAACAGCAAGGCACCGCTGCGCATCTAGGGGATATGCTTCATACATCCACAAAGCATCCTGGCTTGCAGCAAAAGTCAGGTTGGGGAAGGCCCAGGTGTAACGCACACCGGTCTTGGCTTCGCCATCTAGTCCGGGGATGTGGGGCAGGGCGTGTTCCTGCTCGCCTTCAAGCAGGCCGCCTGTTCCATTGCTTGGCCCGAATTGCGTGGCAAACTGACCGCTTGTGACGTCACCTTTGTGCGGGGCGCCGTAGAGTGCATCAACCGTGTCGGGGTGGATGTAGCCCAGATGGTAATATTCATTGAAGATATCCAGGAAGGCTTTCCAGTTACACGGAATTTCGACCTGGCGACGCCGGGTCGAGACAAGGTCGGAGAGCGGCCAGGGACTGTGAATATCGGCAAAATCACCGAGTTGATCCGAAAGCGACGGTTCGTCATCATTGAGACAGATAAACGAAAAGCCGAGAGCTTCATCTGTCCTGAACTCAATGAGGCCGTTGTCAGCCTTGTTGAAGCCGATGCATTCTTCCATGCGTGATGCGCCGGCGAGGCGGCCGTCCAGTTTGTAGGTCCAGCCGTGGAACGGACATTTTATGCCGCGGCAGTTACCTGTTCCATCCAGCAGGCGGGCACTGCGGTGGCGGCAGGAGTTGGCAAATGCCCGTAAATTGCGATCACCGTCACGCACGAGAATGACGGGCACGCCGCCAATGTCCATGGTTTCATAATCGCCGGTTGCTGCGAAGCGGTCGCTGCGGCCGATGCTGACCCATTTTCGCTGGAAAATTCGCGAAACCTCCAATGCCAGATGACTTTCATCCACGTAACAGGCCGGAGGGATGCAGGCCGCCATATCGGCACTGGCCGCGCACCTGGCCAGACCATCCAGAGTGTCACCAAGGGTAGGTTCAGTTGGTGCCAGGGGGGTCACTGTCAGCATGATGTATCCTCTCGTGGACAGGGTTGGCTAAACCATGGGGCGTGCAAAGTGTGCGACGGCGAATTGATCTGGACAACAGATGAATTTGCAGTCACTGATATTAGTACAACTAATGTCTATGTTGAGGCTCATGGCACGCACGCTCCCCCCACTGGCCTGGTTTCGCGCCTTCGAAAGTGCTGCCCGTTGTTTGTCGTTTACCCAGGCTGCGCAGGAATTGAACGTCACACAATCCGCTGTCAGCCAGCATGTCCGCTCTCTCGAGAGCAAGCTTGGTGTGCAGTTGTTTGTCCGAAAGGCACGGGGCCTTGCGATGACGGAGCAGGGCCGTCAGCTACTGCCCCATGTTTCCAGTGCCATTGGTGGTCTGGCAAAGGCCTGCGAGAGCTTTGGTCTTGAGACAGGCGAGGACACACTGGAGGTCTCCTGTGCTACCGGCATTGCCAGTCTCTGGCTTGTGCCAAGGATGCACCGGTTCAGAGAATTGCACCCAACTGTTCAGCTTCGTATTTCCAGCACGCTCTGGCCGGACGCACATTTTGCCGACAGGGCTGATGTGCAAATCCGTTTCGGCTCCAGGGCTCTGGTCGGCGAAGGCGCCACGCTGCTCTACCCTGAAACGATGGTTCCACTCTGTGCTCCGGCTCTGGCGACAAAGGTAAATCGCCCGGAGGACATGTGGAAGCTGCCGTTGA